>JBFISM010000023.1:0-34226 GCA_041608535.1 Acidimicrobiia bacterium | reverse complement strand
GAAGGCGTCGTCCATCGTTGTGATCGCCGGAGGTCTTTCGTTGCGTAGCAAGGTCATTGGCCCCGTGGTCTATGGGCTGGTCCTAGGCCTGTTGTCCATCGCACCGTGGGTGCCGTGGGCCGACTCGCTCATTGGGTTGATTCTCGACGAAGACCAACAAGCTGCCTACGGCTCGGTGGCCGGTTTGCCCGGTCGTGCGTGGGTACCGCTGGCGACTCTGGCCGTTGTTTCTCTGGGCGGTTGGGCCATCGGCTTCTTGACCACGCGCCCTCCCGGCCCGCTGCGCCGCGCTCGCTGGATCGTGCTCGCCGGGATGGTGGTGATGCTCGAGGTCATGGCACTGCGTGCGTCGTCCGAGCTGAGAGCCGTCGGCTCTCCTGGGTTGGATGTCGGCTATCGCGTTCTGGTGTCACTGGCGGTGGCGTACATGATCGCGCTGCTGACAGCCGCGATGCAGGCACCGGCGGTGACACGTCGATGAACCGGGTGAGCTGTAACCTGCAAGCCGACTGCGCAAGGTGAAGCCGTGGACCACTTCGACCGTAGATCACCTCTTGAGCCGAGTGTGTTGGGGGCGGTATGGCGTTACCGATGGCTCGTGCTCGCCATCGCCGTCCTGTTTGTTGCCGCGGGCTGGCTGTACGCCGAATCGCAGGAAACCGAGCACGAGGCGGTTACTTCGCTGGTTCTCCAGGATCCTCGGGTGTCGGCGGTCTTCGGCGAAGACTCGAACAATCCCCAGCGCTACATCGCCACCCAGTTGGCAGTGCTGGAATCGAGCACCATCCTCGAGCGCGCCGTCAACCTCGTCGACAACATCGATGATGTGACCACTTTTCGATCGCGGCTCAATCTCACTGCCGCCGACAACAGCGACCTGGTTGAAGTTCGCTTCGTTGCACCCTCGGCCGAGGATGCCATTGCTGGTGCCAATGCCGTTGTCGCCGCCTACGAGGCGTTTGGGCGGGAGGAATCGGCTGCCAACTTCAAGAATGCCCTGGAGCAGCTCGACGAGTCGATTGCGGCGCAGCGCGCCGAAATCGATCGGCTGCAGGCGGACATCGGTGCTGCCGCCGAGTCTTTCGATGCCGCAGGGCAATTGGGTGCTGAGTTCGAAACCGCTGTCGATGATCTCGGAGAGCTGCAAGACCGGCTGAGCAACCTCAGCAGCGAGCGTGTCGGGGTTGCAGCGCAGGTGGCAGCGGGCGCGGCGACTGAGGAGGAGTTGGCAGCAATCGACGCCGCCATCGACGAGGTCCAGGACCAGGTCGAGGGTGTGTTCGCCGAATTCCGATCGGCATTGGCGGTGGCAGCGCCGGCCGCCGAGGCCGCTCGCATCGACGCGCTGCTTCTGGAGCAGGACGAGGCGATTCGACGCATGTCTGCGCTGCTCTCTCGTCGTGACCAGATCCAAGTCGACGCTCGGCTCGAGAGCTCCGGTGTCGTCATGAGCGCACTCGCCTCAACGACCAATGATCTCGGTGTGGGACTGGAGCGGGTTTTGCTCATCGCTCTCGTCCTCGCTGCGCTCGTCGGGGTGGGTGTGTCCTACCTACTCGCGATTCGGCGGGAGACGTTCGATCATCGCCACGAGCCGGAACTGATAGTTCGCGCACCGTTCCTTGCAGAGATCCCAGAGTTTCGCACCGAGGCGAGCGTGAAGACCGAACTCCCGGTGACAGACAGCCCTGATTCGACCTCCGCCGAAGCATTCCGCTTCCTCGTCGCCGCAATCGAGGGACAGTTTGCTCTCAACGGACACCGGGGCGAGGACCCCAACCAGCGCAGCCAGTCGATCGCTCTCGTCTCGGCTGCTCAAGGTGATGGGAAGACCGTGGTCGCGGCCAACGCGGCGCTTGCGGCCGCCAAGAGCGGATACCGGGTACTGGTCATCGATGGTGATGGGAATGATCCGAAGCTCGCCCGTTTGCTGCTTCCCGACCTGCCAGACGCCGGTTTCGGCGACCTCGTGTCGGGGGCCGCGGATGTGGGAGACGCGGTTGCGACGGTCGCTACCGGCGAGGGATCGATTGACGTGATCCGACTCGGCGATTCGCAACGCTTTCCACCTGACCTGCTGCGAACCCCGGCAGCGGCCGCCAAGTTCCGCGAGCTCGTCGATCGATACGATCTCACGCTCATCGACGTACCGCCGATTCTTCGGGTGGCCTACGCGACCCATCTCATCCGCTACTCGTCTCGCGCTTTGATCGTTGTACCGGACGGCGGATCGATCATGCTTCAACAGGACGTGCGGGATCGACTCGAGCTGGCCGGAACTCCAAGCATCGGGTACGTCTACACCCGGGCGCCACTGCGAGCGGAACCAACCTGAACGGTGTTGCACAGCTCATGAACCCGGTTGGCAGCTCGCTGAGGGTGTAAACGCCTACGAGCATGCCCCCCTGAGCGGGGGTTTGTCGATTCCGCTTGATCGGGACGCTTTTCCCTGTAAGTTCTCGGCCGATGTCCCCCTGTTCCGTCCGTCTCGTGGTCTCACTGGCATTCGTACTCGTCGCTTCGCTGAGTGTCACCTCGGGCGCTTTTGCGGCCTCACCGATCACGAACTCGTTCGTCGATGATGAAGGCTCGGTCCACGAGGCCGACATCGAGGCCATTCGCGCGGCCGGGATAACCAAGGGATGCAATCCACCGGTGAACAATCGGTTTTGCCCAGAGGAGCCGGTTACGCGTGGGCAGATGGCCGCGTTCTTGGTGCGGGCGATGGGGTACAGCGATGGGTCCGAGGGCGGCGGGTTCGTGGATGTTGCGGGCAGTGTTTTTGCCGGGGATATTGCCAAGCTGGCTGCGGCCGGGATAACCAAGGGATGCAATCCACCGGTGAACAATCAGTTCTGCCCCGAAGTTCCTGTGACGCGCGGACAGATGGCGAGCTTTCTCGCCCGTGCGCTCGGTGTGTTTGCTGTTGGCGCTTCGTTTCCCACCGAGTCTGTCGACACCGTGATCTATGTCGATGCGAATAGCCCGGCTGCGTCCGACGACAATCCGGGCTCGGCAATCGAACCAGTTGAGAGCATATCGGCGGCGATCGCACGGGCGGTGGCCGATCGCAGTGCCGGCATCTCCGTCAAGATCGTCGTTGCGCCAGGGACCTATCGAGAGACCGTCACCGTCCCCGGGACCCCGACCCCGTCCGACCCGCTGCTCATCATCGAAGCGGCGGAGCAAGGCGAAGTAGTTTGGTCCGGCGCCCAGTTGACTGAGATTTGGCACGCAGACACGGTGGCTGGAAGGTTTTGGACGCCCTGGACACACAACTGGGGGCTGGCGCCTTTGGGAGCCAATTTCGAGGATGTCGAAGTCGATCCGATCGTTCGGCGCAGAGAGCTGGTGGTCGTCGACGGCGATCCGCTCGATCAGGTGATGACACTGGAGGAGGTCGCCGACGGGTCGTACTTCGTCGACGAAGCGGCAGATCGCCTCTACGTGCGGCTGGGCGGCGGTGGCCATCCTGCCGACCACAGGGTCGAGATCGCCGAACACGCCGAGCTGCTACGTCTCGAGGCGACCGAGAACGTGATCGTGCGCGGGTTCGTGTTCCAGCACAGCAGCGCACCCGCCGTGGGGGACGGACCCAAGGCGGCTGTCGTGGTCGGCGGCTCCATCAACGTGCTGCTGTCTGACAACGAGTTCACTTGGAACAACGGTGAGGGATTGTGGGTGGGCAGCGGGACCCGCCACATCACCGTGACCGGCAACATCGCCAACAACAACGGCGTGGCGGGCATGGTCGGCTGGCGGATCGAGAGTGCGTTGTACGAGGACAATGAGACTTCATTCAACAACTGGCGCGGGGCCTGGGGTGATTACCACGGCCTCACGGCCGCCGGGATAAAGCACTCGGCAGTCCACGATGCGATGTACACCGGTCATAGATCGGTGGCCAACCTCACACGTGGGTTCTGGCTGGATAGCGACAACGAGAACATCATCGTGAAAGGTGCGACGTTGTGCCGGAATCTGACCGAGGGCATGCTCATCGAGAAGTCGCAGGGGCCGGTGACGGTGACACAGAGTGTCCTGTGCAACAACGAGCTTCACGGGCTGACCGTTGCGTTCTCGATGGGCGTGCACTCTTGGAACAATGCCTATTGCGGCAACGGCGATTGGCTGCTCCCGGCAATTCTCGTGAGCGGGGCCGAGACCCAGAGGTCCGTCGCAAACTGGGAAACAGCCGGTTCAATCACTCTTCACGCAGGAACCAACTTCGCCAACACGCACAACTCACTCGGAGCGGGTCACGACAAAGCGCTCCTTCTGGTCAGGCTTCCCAATCCCGCGGAGGAAGAGGCATTCTTTGCGACCGTGATCTCGGATGACAATGTTTGGGTCGATGGCGGAGCTGGGAGCGTTGTCCGTATCGACGAAGACACCTATGACCTGGCGAACTGGCGGGCACTCAGCGGTCAGGATAGAGAATCCGTGTACGGCAGTGGCGATGATCTGGCGTGTGATTGAGTTGGACCGTCTAGTGCTTTGCGATCTCCCAGTTCCACGCGGCGGCTTCGTTCGATAGCCGTCGGTAGTGAGCAAGCTGGGCCATTCGATCAGGACCTGCGGAGGAGCTGCGAGCCGTCAACGAGTGCTGCAGGTAGGTGCGTAGCTGGGCTGGTGTGGCGCCGAGTGGTGCCGCAACGGCACCGATGTCTCGCCTTCCAAAGTGGTTCTTGCGGATGCCCTCGATGACGAAGCTCGCACGGTCCCAACCGGCTGGTCTGAATCCAACCGACTCGAGATCGATGATCAGAGCTGGAGCCTGTTCCGTGTCGGGAAGGATCACGTTCCAAGGCGTCATGTCCCCGTGCGCCGGCGCCAGCGAAGATTCGGCCGCCCCGGTGCCGCCGTCGGTGTCCGCCGCACTTGCTCTCAGACCCTCAGTGAGGTCCGTGATGGCTTGGCCAATTCGCTGCAGGTGGCTGAGAGGCCAGCGGTAGGGTGGAGTTGCCGGTCGAGGTACCTCGAAGGCAGTGCGGATCGCACGGTGTTTGTCGTTGCTGGCCTCGCCCAGCAGGGGCGGTACAGCGACAGACAGCGCGCCCCATCCGCCGAGTGCGCGCAGCACAGCGGCTTCTCGCACGAGACCGGCATCCGCGGCGCTCCCGATCTTCACTACCGATACGAGTTGGCCGCGACTATCGATCTCGTGAATCACGGTACGCCCGGATGCCGGACGCTGCTGCACGACCCAAGTCCAGATTTGCGATTCGTCATCTAGCGCTTCAATCATCGCGGCGAGGCCGATCGGGAGCTGGCCCGCTGCAGGCCGGGCTGCCAAGACCCGATGGTGACTCATCACCAGCCGGGCCGAAACAGGGCCGCTCGATGCGTGAGCAATGGCTGCAACTGCATGCTTCGTGAGCTTGACGGGGTTCCCGTAGGCGGCCCATCGACGCGCCCGATAGGCCTCGAGGCGTCCGCGGATCACCTGTTTGTTCCCTGCAGACGACGTCTACGCATGCGGCGCACATCGAACGGACCGCTCGAGCACGCTCAGGACAGCGTGAGCGGTCTTCCTCCACGTGAATCTTGCCGCTCTCGTGCGTCCGAGCTGGACCAGTCGCTGCCGGTCATCGTGGTCGGTAGCCACGCGTTCCAGCGCCGAACACCAGGCCTCCGGATCGCGGGGCGTGGAGAACAGCGCACTATCGCCCGCGACCTCGCGCATCACCGGTATGTCGCTGACGAGGGCCGGCACTCCCGCCGCCATGGCTTCGATGACAGGGAGACCAAACCCCTCGTACACCGATGGGTATGCCAGCGCCTCAGCCCCGCACAGCAGCCGTACGAGCTCGGCATCCGGCACGTATCCCATGAAAACCAGACGACCGTACTGCTCGAGATCAGCCGAGTGCTCTCTGAGGCTCTCTGCTCCGTATCTGTCGGCGCCGACGACGAGCAACCGATGCGTCAGATCGGCTCTTCGCTCTACGAGCAGCCGAAATGCGTGGATCAGCGTTCCCAGGTTCTTTCGAGGTTGGAGGTTGCCGATAGCCAGAAAATAGGGCGCCTCGTTCGGGTCCGAAGGGCTTGGTTGACCGAAGAATTGCGCGTCGACCCCGTTGTATGCCACGACGGTCTTGTGCGCTGCGAATGGGTAGAGCCGAGCGATCTCTGTCTTCGAGAACTCCGACACGGTTATCACCGAATCGGCGCGCCGCATGCTGCCGGGTATCACGCGTGGCATCCAGTAACGCTCCAGCGGCGGAAAGAACTCAGGATGCACCGCAAAAGAAACGTCGTGGACATAGGTCACGACGGGACACGGTATCCGCGGCGGTACCACGTACTGCACGAGCAGCACATCGAGGTCGAGTTCGCGGACCCGGCGCGGGAGGATTACCGGGATTCTCACTAGTGGGTGTGAAAGGCGCAGGGTCTCCACGGTCGTGTTTTCGATGCCTTCCCAGGCGGCGGCCGCATCGCGATCGGTGAAGAAGAGGTGGAGCTGGTGGTCGCAGATCTCACGCAACTCTGGGATGACGCTGGCGAAGACCCGTTCGTTACCTGTCTGCCTCGATCCGATCGCATGCGCATCGATGCCGATGGAGAGTCGGTCGTCGGTGGGGCGCATGGACTCTATTGGCCAGAGTCTGCCAGCGGACGATCGGGAGCGAGACTGGCCATGGCCATCGTGGCGACCGCTTCGATGTTTCCGGTCGTATCGAGGTCATGACGGTGGATCCAGTCGAGATCGGCGCAGAGTGCGAGCTCGCGTTCGATTTCCTCGACCGTGAGCTCTGGCTTGCGGGCTCTGATGACCTCTGGTGGCGCATGGAGGTTCAGAATCAAATCAGGCTTCGGCATCAACCGCACGGCCCAGCGCGCCAAGGCGGTAGGTCCGTAGTACTTCGCAGCGAACGGTTGGACGACGTATACAAAGCTCCACCTGTCGGCAACCACGAGGGCGCCCTCGGTGAGGGCGGGCCGGACGCGTACGCTATACCCGATCCAAAACCGCACGACGGCCAGCCCCAGCCGCAACCAGCCGAGGGGTCGTGAGCCCTGACGGCGCGCTTTGGGTGGTGGGGGAGGCGACGTCTGTGGGGGCTGGTCTGGCAGCGGGCGGTCGAGTCTGGGGCGGAAGTGAACGTAGCGTGTTGGACCTTGCCACCGCCGGATCATGACGGCTGCAAGACTGGTCTTGCCCACACCGTCTGGGCCGATGACGGCCACGAACACGCCCCGCCGGCGAATGCTCAAGCGTCTCATACTGGCTCCGACCAGACGGTAGCCAACACGGACGTCGCCCAGGCTGGCCTGCTGTGCACAGACAGCAGAAGCTGTTCGTAAGCATCGGTGATTCCACCACGATTGAAGTGCGTGAGGGCCCTCTTCCGTGCCTCGGTGCGCAGGTGGCCGTACCGCTGTTCGTACTCCGGAGCTTGACTGAGGATTCCGGAGAGTGAGCCGGCGAAATCGTTGAAGTAGACCCCCGTGTCCCCCAAGGCCTCTCGGTTGAAGGGTGTGTCCAGTGCGACGGTCAATGCTGCTGAGCCCATGGCTTCGATCAAGGATGGATTGATGCCGCCGACAGAGTGAGCGTGGATGTAGGCACCCGCATCTCGGAGGAGTGCCGAGAACCGACCCCGATCGGCCACGTGACCGATCGCTCGGATACGCTCATTCTCAGCGGCGAGCGCCGTGATCCGTTTCGTCACCGGCGAGTCATAGTTGGCCTCTCCGAGGATGAGCAATGGCCAGTCCGTATCGACGGCGGCATAGGCCGCGGCCACGTCATCGGCGTGGTTCTCCGGGACCATGCGTCCGGCGATGACGAAATACCGATGCCGCTCGACGCCGAGTTCTTCGTCGACCGATCCTGCATCTTCGAAGTCGCTGATGTCGGTCCAGCAATACGGTATGACTGTGGAGTCCACATTGAACTCGCTCCTGTACACCTCACGCATCGCGACGGAGTCGGCGATCAGGCCCGAGCTGGAGAGTCCGGCGAGCCGGGCCGACGCACGAAATACTTGGCGCCCCACAGAACCCCACTTCCCGCGCAGCCACTCCTGTCCATCCGTGTTGAGGACGACACGCTGGCCGGTCGATCGTGCGAGGATGCAGAAGAGCGCGTTGGCCACGTTGACCACGAGCACCACATCGTGGCGTTCCAGGCGCGCAGCAATCGACGCGAGAAGACCGTGTGACAAAGTGCTCAGTTGCTTGGTTTCGATCGCGGGAAGTTCGACCACACGGACGCCTCGGTACTCGCCACTCCCCGGTCCGTGTCCATTGCGGCAGTACATCGTGACCCGATGGTTGCGTGCGGCCAGCTCGGGCAGCAACACGGTGAGGAACGTCTCGTACCCCGAGTAGGTGGACGGGATTCCACGGGCTCCATACACCCCAATGTCCAGGGCGCGATCGAACGCTCCCGAAGATGCTGCCATCGAACGGAGATTAGTGTTCGGCGGAGAAATCTCCGGCTCGTCGGAGATGACCACGAGAGTCCTCTATGTCGGATGAGCCGACCAAGCCACGCCTATTGATCATCGCTTACGCCTGCGAGCCGGGACGTGGCTCAGAACCGGGTGCTGGTTGGGGTCCGGTCAGAGCAGCTCTGCAGTTTGCCCGGTGCACGGTGCTCGTGGGTCCGGAGCACAGCGCCGCCCTGCGGGCATGGCAGGACGAGCACCGCGATGCCGAACTCGAGATCGTCGAAGTCCCCGAGCCGGTGCGATACGGGCTGGCACGGGCGGGAAGGATCCGTCGTTTTGCTCTGTACCTACTCTGGTTGCGTCGCGCCCAGACGATCGCATCGGACCTCGTTCGGGAATCGGTCTTCGATGTTGCGTGGCATCTCACTTACTCTGCCTACTGGTTGCCGAGTCCGGTCGTCAAGCTGGGTTTGCCCAGCGTGTGGGGGCCGGTCGGTGGTGCTGTGACCACGCCGTGGGGGTTGCTTCGATTCCTCGGTCCCATCGGCGTTGTCGTGGATCTGATTGACCGCATCGCCGTTCGCACGATGGCGCTCGTCTCGGGTGCCAGGGCGACTGCCGCACGAGCCGATGTTTCTGTCGCCCAGAATGGCGAAACGAGGCGTGAGATCGGTCGGGCCACTCCCGGTCGCATCGAGGTGCTGAATCACGCGCTTCTTCTGGATCCACCGGCACCGGGGCGTGTAGATCCGCCGGGGAACCACCTCCTGTGGGTGGGCGCCCTCGAATCTCGCAAGGGTCCTCGCTTGGCGGTACACGCGCTCGCTCAGACGCCTGAGCACGTCGCACTACACATGGTGGGCGACGGCCCCGAAAGCAGAGCGGTATCCGAGTTGGCTCAGCGTCTCGGGGTTGAGCATCGGCTCACGCTGCTCGGGCGCGTTGACAGATCGATGGTCTTCGATCTCTTGCGGAGCTGTGCAGCTGCCGTCTTCACAGGCTTGCGTGAGGAGGGGGGGCTGGCTCTGGCCGAAGCCATGTACTGTGGCACTCCGGTCATCGTGCTCGACCACGGTGGGGCCGGGATCATCGCACGAGCGACGGTGGATCGAAGCCGCGTTCAGCTCGTGCCTCCAGGCGGCGCGGCAGAGACCGTGCGTGGGCTGGCGGTAGCGATGACCGAGTTCGCCTCGCGACCTCCAAGGGGCGGTGGGTCGCTGCTCGGAAGCACCGACGCCATAGCCCGGCTACGCGGAATCTTCGATCTCGTGCGCCCATTGCCGGAATGACACGGCGAACGTACCGGAAGCCGGCAGTCGTATGGCGGGGCCGCGGCTCGTGCACATTCGCACCATCCCAGGTGGGCGCGCCCGGGCGGAGCCCGGCGACGCGAACGTGGTGACGATCGGGAATCTGTTGCGAGCTGCGTCCTGCCAACATCGCCCAGACCCGACGCTTCGCAGAGTCGTTGCCTGGAGTCAGCTGGGCGGTGCGTGTGCGGCGCCGTGTCTGCGAGCATGCCGTCGCAAGCAAGAGCCGGTGAGGGAGCCACGCCTCACGTGACGGTTGCACCATCCGGCCGCAAACGGTGGTCGCACGTTTCGTGCGGACTGCTCGTTACCCTGTCGGCAGATGGATGAACCCGTAGGCTCCATCGAGTCGACCCGCTCGGGACGGTATCGGCCGTTGCCTGGCAAGGCCTCCCGTTTCAATGGTACGGCGACCGCCCTCGGTGTCACGACGGTGGCGCTGATGTTCTCGACGGACTACACGATTCTCGCCAGCAGCGAGGACGCCGGGCTTCAGGGGCGCATCGACGCAGCCATCGTTGTCGAGCTCGTCGTCTATGCCCTGGCCGGAGTTCTCGTTGCCCTCCTGTGGCGTCCACGTGCCCGTTGGAATGGAGCGACGAGGCTGTTGCTGACGTTTGCCATTCTTGGTGTCTCGCTTTCCCCACTCTCGGTGCTTCCTGCGTTCTCGCTGGTGAAGGCCGCTCAACTGGTGATCCTCGTACTCTTCGCCCATGTTCTCGGATCGATCCGGGACGACGGCTACTACCAGGTCACATACGTGGTTTTCATCGGATTGACGACGATCTCGATAGTTTCCGGAGTGATCTGGCCCACCCCCCTGGACGCGCGGTTTGCGTGGTTTTCGATGCAACCAAACATCGTGGGCGGCTATCTGGCGGTTGCCGTGATGCTCTTGTTTGCAGCATTGCTGCATAGAGATCGAGGAATGGATCGAAGCGCCGTTTGGACCGCTGGTCTGTTGGTCGTGCACGTGGCCGCCCTGGCAGCCACCATCTCACGCACCGCGATCGCGGGCGCCCTGTGTGGCTCTGCGGTCATTTGGTACCTCTGGGCGGGTACGAGACGCGCCGGACGCCTGCTGGTCATCGGGTTGCTCGCCGCCCTCGCTGCCTTGGTGTTCGGCGACGAGATCGCCTTCTTCCTCATCCGAGGCGACGACACCGAGTTGCTCACCACCCTGTCTGGCAGGACGAACCTGTTCGCCGAGGCATGGGAGTTGTTTCGGAGGCAGCCACTCGTCGGCTACGGATTCCTGTCGAGCCGCACGTTGTTCCTCGACACCATCGGGCTCAGCGGCGCTCACAATCTCATCGTGAACCTGTTCATCTCAACGGGTGTCGTTGGAGCCGCTCTCTACTTCGCCGGCGTGGTGTTGCTGGTTCGCACGCTGATGTCGGTCCAGCGATTCGTGCCGGCACGGAGCCGCGATGCGCTGACCGCTGCCACATTCTGGGGAATCCTCACCTTTCTCCTGGTTCAGGGCTCGACCGAGGGGCGAGCCGCGGGCGACCCGAGCCTGGAAACGATCTGGTTGTTGCTGACACTCGGATGGTCCACATCGAAGGTCGGCGTGCATCGCAAGGCTGCGGAGGTCGGTCCTGGTGCGATCGGAGGGAGCGTCACCGGTGCGAATGCCCGTACGTGACCTGATAGAGGCGAGACCTCGGCTCTACCAATTCGCCAGCCACTTACGCAAGGAGGTGTACTCGGTTGCTGCCATGCGCTGGCCAACGCTGTGGCTCTTTGCACGGCTCCCAGTCGGGCTCGCCGACAACCTCGTATCGGCGAAGACTCATCTCACGATCGAGGGCTATGCGGCCAGCGCCAACTCTTTCGCAACTCACGCCTTCATGGACTCGCAACCAGACGAGGTCGTCGTGGCCCACCATACGCACAGCCCCGCTCAGGTGGCTCGTGCGGTCAAACTCGGGGTACCTGTCCTGCTCTTGGTGAGGAAGCCGGGTGATGCCGTGGCTTCGGCGGTGGCGCGGTTCCATCAGCACTGTCGGCAGCCGACGAAGTGCGCCGCACTCGAGCTGAGGTCCTACCGACGTTTCTACGCCGGTGTCGACCGATTTGCCGGCTCGGTTCTCGTAGCCCGGTTCGACGAAGTCGTGGCCGATTTCGGTCGGATCATCGAGAGACTCAACGAGCTCTATGGAACCTCGTTCGTACGCTTCGAGCACACGCCGGAGCGGGTCGCTGCTGTGTTCGAGCACTTCCTCTTTGCCAAGCCAGAGGAGGCACGTGAAGGCGTCAAGGCAGACATACAGCGCCTGATCGACACGGACCTTCGATCCAAGTATGTGGCCACGGAGGGCATGTACCGAGCCTTGTCCAGTCATGCGAGTGCCTGATCGGGCGGCTGCGGCTGCATTGGGGCGTCTGGTCGGCTCGGGGGTGACCGATGCAGTCTTTTCCGCACTCGCGACGTTTGCCGCCGCTTTGTACGCTGCTCGCCAGCTCCCCACTCGAGCACTGGGTGCGTATGCCCTCTTGATGGCGGCGATGCTGCTGGCAACATCCTTGCCCAGCCAGGCGTTCTTCGTACCGGTCGAGCAGTTTTGGGTCGGTGCCCGGTCGCGCGACCTTCTTGCCGTGGTCCGCCGGGGTGTGATTCGGGGGTTGCCGCTGGCCATTGCGGCAGCTGTGGTCGTGGTCCCGGGGGCAGCATTGTTCTCTGATCTTCCCGACTCGGGGATGTTGGTGAGCCTTACGGTGACGGCGACGCTGGCAGCTCTGATTTGGCCGATTCAGGACTTCACGCGCCGGATGCTTCATCTCGGGCACGCATCTCCTTCGGCGGCACTGGTCTCGCTGATCAACTTTGTCGCCGTCGGTGTCGCACTCTTCGTTGGTTCGATGCTGGGTGTGTCGTCTGCGTTGTTGCCATTTGGCAGCCTCGTCGTCGGCAACATCGCCTCCTTGGGAGTTGCGATGCGGCGGGCGCAGCTACTGTCCACGCCCGAGCCGCGGACCATTCCGACCTACGGAGCGTTGTGGCGTTCCGGTCGTTGGTTGTTGCTTGCGGGCGCCATCCCGTTCGCGGCGGGAGTCGTCGCAGTCGCAGTGGTGACTGCGCTTGCCGGCGGCGTTGCCGTTGGACACGCGGAAGCGGCCCGCATCGTTGCTCAACCAGCATTGGTCGTAGCCACCGGGTTGGCTGCCGTCGCTCGACCGCGATCAATGTTGGCGGCATCCACGGGGAATCGAGAGGCATCCCACAAGGTCCGATGGTGGTTGACGGTGGCTACCTTGGGCTTCTCGGTCGTGTACTCGATAGCCGTAGTGCCACAGTGGACCGTCAATCCGGTCCCGACGTTGTTGCCGGCTGCGTTTGCCGTATCCGGATTGGTAGCGGTCTCCATCGTTGCTGCCACGCTCATGGCTATCAGCTTCCCCTTTCGCTTCGAGCTCGTCGGCGGCGGGCGCGAGCTCGCGCTCTCCAGGGTCGAGGCGATCGGGAACGCACTGCGTGTTCTGGTGGCAGCGTCGGCCGGGCTGACGGGTGCCTTTGCGTTGCCTCTTGGGACCGCAAGCATGGCGGCGACTCGCGTTGTGGGCTTTGCGACAGCAACGCAGCCTCTCTATCGAGCGACTCGAGTGTCCGGGGGCCAGTCGGCGGTCAGCACCTCCAATGGGTAGTACGAGCGGACAGCTGGCTGCGTCGGTTCTCGACGCCATCGATTCGCTCCAGACGCCATGGGCGGTGCTCCACGAGGAGAGCCGGATCGCCGCTGGGGAGATGCAGAACGATCTCGATCTCGTCGTCGACGTCGACCCCCGATGCTTTCTCGCCACGTCACTGCCAGTCCTGACCTCTTTGGGACTTCATCCAGTCGTCGTGAACGAATACGACATTGGCGGAACGCTTGGCGTGTGGTTGGCGACCACTGATGCGGCTGAGGGAGTCCAGATTGACATCATGCACGACCCTGAGGGGATCGGAAAGTTCGGCATTTCTGGTCGCAGATTGCTAGAGCGCGCCAAGATAGGCGTGCGTTGGCCGACCGTCAGCGATGACGACGAACTGGTCTACCTGTTGCGCAAACGGCACTACAAGTCTCACTTCGGCGCAAAGTACGGGGGCGATGAAGCTGGGCTCGCTGCAGTCGTCGCAGCCGCTCGTGATCGCGGCTACGCCGTCGACGAAGCCATGACGCACACGCTCACAACGAGCGCGCATCGGGTAGCCCGAGATCTCGTCGAGCGCTACCCAGCAGAGGTCGCATACCGGCACACACCCGCCTACAGGGCAAAGTCACTGAGCCGCTATCTGCGGAGACTCGTCAGGCCGACCGGGTTTTGGGTGGAGTTGCTCGGAAGTGACGCTGCCGCAACCGCCGGGCGTTTGGCCGTGCGCTTCGCTCGCTTTTTGCCCGTCGCTAGAGCCGTTGCCCGACCGGCTGGAGTGCTGGAACAGACGCAGTTCATATCTTCTGTCGCTGCGATGCGGTGGCGACCCCACCTAGTCGTCTCCTCTGCGCTCGCGCCACGAATCCCTCGGGCCGACCTGAGGTTGGATGCGGCGACCCACGACCTCGATGGCGTGGCTGTGGCAACGGTGGCGGCAATGCGCGAGCGGCTCGGTCTTCGAGCCCCATAGCTGGGCGATCAATGGGGACTCGGTGTCGCGAGGGTCCTCCTGTACGCGGACAGCAAGCTCGCCGCAAAGTCCGTTGCGGGCGGTCTCGGCGTTTCGGGCACGACCGGCGGTGATGCCAGGAAACCGTCGATCGCATGAGCCATCGCCTGCGCGGTGCCGGCCGTATCGGTTGGTACCACAGGGACCGCAGGGCTGTGCGGCCACATCCTCACCAGCTCCCCGGGGCCTCCGTGGCCGAGGCACACAACAGGGGTCGCTAGGGACAAAGCTTCGGCAACCGACCAGGGCGCTTCATCATGCAGCGCCGGATGCAGGACCACTCCCGCTCGGGCCATTCGCGCAAGGACGCTGTGGCGATCGAGGTGACCGGCGAACTCGATGCGATCACTCATACCGAGTCGGCGCGCCAGTCGCTCGATGCGCCCTCTCTCCGGTCCCGTGCCGAAGAAGGTGAGCGTGGCATCGCGGTGGGACACGTTGGCAAATGCGGCGATCGCCAGTGCGCAGCCCTTGAGTGGTATCAGCCTGCCGACGACGGCGATCTCCTTGCTGCGGAGCTGGCGTGAGCCCGGGACATCGGTCAGACCCACTGCGGTGGCGTTCGGGAGGATCGCAACATCTCTTGCCGCTGCGAGGCGATGGCGAGTGGCAGAGTTCTGTGCGAAAAGCACGCTGGCTGTCCGCTGTGCCTGCACCACAGATCGTCGGCTACCAAATCCACGTCGCACGCCGAAGCGCACAACGTCCCCCGCGAGTCCGCGCCATCCCAACAGCGTGGCCAATCGCCAGGGGACCTCAACGCCACCCCCGACCGGGCCCCACACGAGAGGTTTGTCCACCGCTGCCACTCCCGGCGGTGTCCAGTAGTTGGCGAAGGTCACATGGTGGACCAAGGCAAAGTCCACTTCTCGGTCCAGTGCGATTGCGAAGTCACCGACCCGCCTCTGCCACAGCTCGTAGTAGGCGGCGAGCAGGGCCGCGCTTCGGTTCTTGGTACGAAGTAGCCGTCCGGGAACGTCGAACCCATGCAGCGCGATGCGATCCCGGGCCGGGTGGTCTGCGAGGAAGCGCTCGAGGGGGGAGATGTTGTTGGGGCGGGTGATCACCCAGATGTCGTGCTCTCGAGCCGCCGCAAGGACGGCAGCAAGTCCAGCTCCCGGTTCACCACCTTTGCCGGGTTCGCAGGCATACGCCGACATGAGGATCTTCACCATGGCAGGCTAAACCAGCTGTTCCTCGCGCTGTCGCAGGGTTTCCGACATGCGAAGAACCAGACCGAGCCCAGCTGCCCACCATGGCTGAGGTCTTGGGGTGTGAGGGGCGAGATCGGCATCGTGGGTCGGGGCCATCGCTGCCGGATCGCGCCTGTGACCAATTCCGCACGCAGCAGCGAGTAGCGTGGGCGCCGCGTCTCCGGTAGGACTCCGGGGACTCGCTGGCACGGTCCGTTCCATGAGCTTCGTGAGGAATCTTGCTCACAGACTCGAGTGACATCACGCCGGGAGCCGTGCTCGAGTCGGACGCCTGCATCATCGGCGGTGGGGCGGCCGGTATCGCCATCGCCACCCGGCTCGCCGGTACCTCCCTGAACGTGGCGCTGCTCGAAAGCGGTGGCCTGAGACCGGAACCAGAGATCCAGTCGCTCAACGAAGGGGAGAACGTCGGGCTTCCGTACTTCGAGCTGGACGAGACGCGGCACAGGGTGCTCGGGGGGTCGTCGCAGGCGTGGGCCGGCTGGTGTCGGCGCCTCGATTCACTCGATTTCGAGCGGCGCTCGTGGGTCTCCGACAGTGGATGGCCATTTGGCATCGAGGAGATCGAGCCCTACTACCAGGAGGCCGAGGTCCTGTGCCAGATCGCCCCCGATGCATACGAGCCAGAACGGTACGGAGATGCAGTTCCCCCGCTGTACCGATCCCCGTTTGTGGCGTCACCTGTGCGCACGGTTGTGTGGCAGGGGAGCCCCCCGACTCGATTTGGGGTCGTGTATCGCGCCGAGCTGGAGCGCGCGCGCAACGTGACGGTGTACCTCCACAGCACCGTGGTCGAGCTCGAGATCGATCCGGCGGGTGGACGGGTCGCCGCTGCCGTGGTCGTCGGTGCCGATGGACGCCGATTCCGCGTTCGGGCCCGGCACTACGTTCTCACCGCCGGTGCCATCGAGACGGCGCGTCTGTTGCTGATGTCCAACAGCGTTCTTCCCACTGGACTCGGCAACGAGCACGATCTCGTCGGTCGCTTCTTCACGGAGCACCCCCACGTCGTGACCGGCCGACTGCAGCTGCAGGCTCATGCCCCACAGGTGCGCCCCCCCGTGCGTGCAGTCGATCGTGGGCTCACCGGCGCAGCCGCCAGGCTTGCCCTCCAGCGCCCGGCCTCTGGAATTCGTTGCGGCTACGCCCTCGACCCAGACGAGCAAGAGCGGCTGGGCACCCTGAACTGCACGGCCCATCTCGCCATCGGCTTCGCCGAGAATCTCGGGGAGAACCGCGCCTACCGCTCGCTCCGGCTCATCGGGGCCAACCTGCGATCACCGGGACGCATCGCACGACAGATCATCCGGGGCGGTCTTCCCACGGGGTCGTGGCAGCACCTGAGGAATGTCGCCGGCGATCTGCCCGCGGCGGCACGCGCCGTCTACGGGGAGATCCTGCAACGCCCCGATTCCCTGGCGATCTACGCCCAAGCCGAACAGGCCCCGAATCGAGCAAGCCGGGTGACCCTCGGCGAGCAGCGCGACCGCAACGGCTCACCGAAGGTGCGCCTCGACTGGCGTCTTTCGGATCTCGACAAGAGTTCCTTGCGGCGCACGCAGGAGGTGCTCGGAGCGAACTTCGCGTCTGCCGGCCTGGGGGGTGTCGTTCCAGGCGAATGGCTGGTCGCAGCGGACGACTCGTGGAGTCCGTCGCTCACCGGTGGACATCACCAGCTCGGCACCGCCCGCATGCATGCCGACCCACGGCGTGGTGTCGTCGATGCGGCGGGCAAGGTCCACTCGCTCGCCAACCTGTTCGTTGCCGACGGTTCGGTGTTTCCCACGGTGGGGTCGGCGAATCCCCTGCTGACCATCGTGGCGCTTGCCTTGCGCTGCGCCGATCACGTCAGTCGGCTGATGGCTCGAGACGGCCGGTGAGGTGAAACTGTGCGGGAAGAGCACCGTGCGTCCCCGCCCTCGAGTGCTCGTTCCGCCGGTGCGTGCCGGGCGATCGACTCCGGTGCGGCTGCCCCCGACACCCGAGGACGGACCGCTTAGGGCTGCTTCCTTCCGGACCTGACCCGATTCACGGCGCCTCGCCATCGAGGACCGAACCATCGACATCGAAACATCCCGGTGCTACCCGGCGACACGCTCACCCTCAGGCGGGGGTTCGGCCCCGCATGAAGAGGATTTCGGGAGCTAAGACACCCCTAACGCCCCGCCTAGCACGGTTTCCCGAAGGGTAGCTGTTCGGCGGCTGCGGTCGACCGCGACGCCAGTCACCTGCCGCAGATAGGCTCGCAATCCACACCACCGTGACGGTGGGCATCGCGGAGGCAGTATGTATCGACCAGAGGTGCCGGACGGCTACCGCATCGAGCCGGGGTCCCTGGAGATCATCGACGAGGCGGCGGCGTGTCTGCGTGCGATTTCGGTCGCCGAGACCGGTCACACCGGCGTCTCCGCAGAGACTCTCCATGCGTTGTGGACCATGCCGGGCTTCGACGTCGCCACCGATGTGGTGCTGGTGCGCGATTCGAGCGGTGCTCTCGTCGGGCTCGAGACGACGGGAGGCCGGGCGCCGTTCGTGATGATGTATTCCTTCGGCGGGGTACGGCCCGAGCACACCGGTCGCGGTCTCGGCACGGCCCTGATCGAGTGGGCGGCACACCGGGCCGGGCAGTTCGGGACGATGGCGGCGCCCGACCTGGAGGTGACCCATGAGATCGGTTACCCGGCTCACCACGGAGCCTCCGCCGACCTCGTGGCCAACGCCGGATACACGGTCAATCGATATCACAACACGATGGTCAGGGAGTTCTCGCAGGACCCGCTGGATTCTCCGGTGTTCCCCCCGGGAATCACCGTGAGAGCGGTGCAGCCGGGAATGGACGATGAGGCGGCGGCGTTGGCGGCCGAGGAGGCGTTCCTCGACCACTTCGGCCACGTTCCGAGTGGGCCGGAAGCGGCGGTCGAGCGTTACCGCCACCGGATCAATCATGCCGACGCCGATCCTTCGCTCTTCTGGCTGGCATGGGACGGCGAGACCGTTGCCGGCCATGTCTGGACCTGGCCGGTGGGCGACACCGATCCCGAGTTCGGTCATGTCGGATCGCTCGGGGTCAGGCGGCCGTGGCGGGGACGGGGTTTGGGGCGGGCGCTGCTGCTCCATGCGCTTGCAGAGTTTCAGCGCCGGGGGATGAAGGGAGCCGAGCTCGAGGTCGATGCCGACAGCCTCACCGGCGCCACTCGTCTCTACGAATCGGTCGGGATGCGAGTTCGCATCGTCTACGCCAGCGCCGTCCGGATCCTGCGCTCGGGTCGCTCACTCGCCACGGTCACCATCGACGACAGCTGACAGATACAGATGGTGCAATGAGCTCCACATGGCGGAGACCCGATCTCGTTTGCAGAGATCGGGTTCTGCGCCTTGTAGGTGCAGAGCTTGCGTGGTTGCAAGGTATGAGGTTGTGAGACCTGGCGGCCTTGTTCGGGCCGTTCACATGTGAGACACCGTCGCTTGCGAGACCTTTCACGAAGGGGCGAAGAATTTGAAACCGCGCTCTACTTTTGGGGCGGGGGCACTAGCCCGAACGGCACAGCGGGGTGGACGATGTCCACCCCGCTGTCGGTCCGATGTTGGTTGTCTCGCGCCTATGGCCCAGGAGGCGACATGTACCGAGCCCACCACTGCTTGGCGGTGTCGATGCCACCGACACCGAACGCAATGGCGCCGGCGAGCACGATGCCGGCCGGCAGGAAGCGCAGCACCGCGTCGATGACCGCTTCGATCACCGTCGGTGCGAAGTTCAGCGTGTCGAACGCCGCAACGATGCCCAGGAACAGGATGGCGATACGCACCACGTTGTCGAGCCACGGCATGCCCCGTGCGTCCGCGAAGGGCCGCACGAAGTTGGCCGCAAAGTTCGCAATCGCCCCAGCCACGAACAGGATGATGATGGCGATCGCCACCAACGGCAGATACTGGATGAGCTGATCGAGCAGAGCCGTGAGCTGATCGATGCCGAGAACCTCGGCAGCCAGCTGCACGAAGATCACCATGAGGAGGAACCAGATCACCGTCCCTATCAGCCCGACTCCAGTCCAGCCCGCAGCCTCCAGCGGTGCCTTCAAGCCCGCAGTCTCCACCAGCCGTTCGGCGCCTATGCGGTCGAGGATCCTCACCACCCATCTGCGCACGAACTTGGCGATCCAGTTGCCAACGATGAGCAGTAAGAGCGCGACGATCAACTTGGGTATGAATGTCCCGATATCGCGACCCAATTCCTCGAGACTGTCGACCAACTGGTCGACGAATCCGAGGTCTACTTGAGCGAGCATGGGGGATCCCTCCTCTCGATGGGAATGACTCGTTCAGCCGATTGGACCCCATTGTTGTAGAGAAGTTGCACACTTTGCATCCTTTACCGTGTGCGCTACCGGGCGCAACACTCCCGACCAGGCCCAAGGTCGCGAAAAACATGCGTGTTTTGGGTCGCGAGACCCATGCTGGCGACCACCTCGGTCTCTAGGCTCATGCTCTCGACACGGCAGCGCATTGCGTGTACGTCCTTGGATGGGGGGACGCCGTGGATCGGACCTGATAAGAGGGAGGATGTGTATGACCGTGCGACGTGCCACCCGGCTGGTTGTCGTCCTTGCCCTACTGCTCACCACGGTGGTGGCGTCGGCGGCAGCAGGCAGTGCTCAACCGGACGACCCTGATCCGATTCGGCTCAAGGCCGGCGAGTTCACGCCGGACCGACGCTCCGAGCCGAGGGCGCCGTCGATCAACGCACGTGGTCACGGTTATTACATCGTGCAGTTCGACGGACCGATCGTGGAGAGCCAGGCGGCTGAGCTGCGCCGGCTCGGCGCCGATCTCGTCGCCTACATCCCCGACTTTGCGTACAAGGTCCGCATGACACCGGCCGTTGCCACCGCTGCGGCCGAGGTCGCAGGGGTCACCTGGATCGATGCGTTCGTCGCCGACTACAAGCTCAGCCCGGGTCTCGCTGCAGATGGCCTGTATCG
The DNA here is from genome assembly GCA_041608535.1 of Acidimicrobiia bacterium. Classification (GTDB taxonomy): domain Bacteria; phylum Actinomycetota; class Acidimicrobiia; order Spongiisociales; family UBA5794; genus JBFISM01. Next base: position 13,673 of record JBFISM010000023.1, on the reverse strand, counting down.
CATCCGTCTCGAGCGCGGAGCGGATGTCGGGAGCGCCGTTGCCGCCATTGCCGCGGCCGGCGCCAACGTGCTGAGCGACGGGCGCGTGATCGCGGTGCAGACCGATCGGGAGACACTCGAGGGCATCGCCGAGATCGCCGACGTGGCGTGGATCGAGAACTACCTGATCCGCGAGAAGCACAACGAGTTCGGTGCGGGTGTGATCGTCGGCACCAGCACGGCCAACGCCAACGGCTACGACGGCTCGACCCAGATCGTCGCCGTGGCGGACACCGGAATTGGCGACGGCACCGCCGGGGGGGCCCATCCCGACATCCCGGCGGGACGCATAGTGAACATCTTCGATTGGCCGACGGCGAGCGCACCCTTCTGCTACACGGCCTTCCCCGACGGTGCACAGGACGTGGATTCGGGTCACGGCACGCACGTGGCGGGTTCGGTTCTGAGCGATGGTTCGGCGTCGGGTCTCGGCAAGGGAAGTGCGCCTGCGGCCTCGCTCGTCTTCCAGTCCGTCGAGGACTACATCGAGCCCTTCGGGTTGTGTGCGGCGAGTCCCGACGGCTATTACCTCACCGGGCTGCCCGATGATCTCGAGGATCTCCTCCAGCAGGCGTACAACGCCGGTGCTCGCATCCACTCCGACTCGTGGGGCAGCGACGCTGCCGGCGACTACACCGCCGATGCTGCGTCGGTCGACAACTTCATGTGGTCGAACCAGGACTTCCTGATGACCACATCGGCAGGCAACGCGGGAGTCGACAACAACAACAACGGTGTCGTCGACGCCGACTCGACGGGTTCCCCCGCCACCGCCAAGAACGTCCTCACCGTTGGAGCCAGCGAGAACGATCGCGCCGACGACTTCCCGTGCGACACGGACCTGACGTATGTGTCCAACGATGCGTACCAGGCGGGAGAAACGTGCTCGTCGATGGGCGGTACCAACATCCTCGGCACGGCCGGGCAGCGCTGGGGGTTCGGCGCCGAGCCGCTGGCCAGCGACATCACCGCGGGGAACGCCGAGCAGATGGCGCCGTTCTCCAGCCGCGGACCCACCGACGACGGCCGTATCAAGCCGGACATCGTGGCCCCCGGTACGTGGATCCTCTCCGGATACAGCAGTCTGTACCAGCAGGGCTATGGCACAACGGTCAACCCGCAGAACGGCGCCTTCCAGTCCGATGCCTGGGGTATGCCGATCAGCACCGACTACAAGTACATGGGTGGCACCTCGATGTCCAACCCGATCGCCGCCGGCGCCGCCGCTGTCGTGCGCGACTTCTACAACAAGGCGCACTCGCACAATGCCAGTGGCGCCTTGGTCAAGGCGACGCTGATCAACTCGGCCGTCGATCTGCTCGACGAGAACAACGACGGCGTCGACGACAACGATTTCCCGATCCCGAACATCCATGAGGGTTGGGGCAGGATCGACGCCGCCAACGCCACCGACGGCTCTGCCGAGTTCGACGACAACACCTCCGGTCTCACCACCGGCGGCAGCCAGAACTACACGTTCGACTCGGACGGCACCACCCCATTCAAGGTCACCCTGGTGTGGGCCGATTTCCCATCGACAGAGACGGCCTCGAGCAATCTGGTCAACGACCTGGACCTCACCGTGTCCGGGCCTGGTGGCACCTACCTGGGCAACGTGTTCAGCAACGGCTGGTCAACGACGGGCGGCAGCGCCGACCGGGTGAACAACGTCGAGAACGTCTACCTCGAGACACCGGCGGCGGGGACGTACACCGTCACGGTGAGCGGCTTCAATGTCCCGTTCGGACCGCAGCCGTTTGCCATCGTCGTCGAAGGCGCCGGCACGACGACTGCCCAGCCGCCGGTGGCGTCGTTCACGTCGTCGTGCACGGATCTGAGCTGCGACTTCACCGACACCTCCACCGATCTAAACAACAACATCGTGTCGTGGTCGTGGGAGTTCGGCGACGGCAGCGGCTCGACGCAGCAGAACCCATCGCACGCATACACGACGGCCGGCTCGTACACGGTGGAACTCACCGTCACCGACGGCGACGGGCTGAGCGACACAACCACCGACACGGTGACCGTGACCGATCCGGTCGGGAACAACCCACCGACGGCTTCGTTTGCGTCGTCGTGTGTCGATCTGGGCTGTGACTTCACCGACACCTCGACCGATGGTGACGGCTCGGTCGTGACACGATCGTGGGACTTTGGTGACGGCAACACGTCGACGGCACAGAACCCGTCGCACAGCTATGCCACCGCCGGTGACTACACGGTGACCCTCACAGTCACCGATGACGACGGCGCCACCGATGCGACCAGCAATCTCGTCACGGTGACCGATCCGGTCGGCGGCACCGACTTGCACGTCGGCGATCTCGACGGTGCCAGCGTCGACAGCGGCCGCCGCTGGAACGCCCAGGTCACCATCGCGGTGCACGACGACGGCCATGCCGCGGTGAGCGGCGCCACCGTGACCGGGTCGTGGAGCGCCGGCGCCAACGGCAGCGCCTCGTGCACCACGGACGGCGGCGGGATGTGTGTGATCTCGAAGTCCGTGCGGGACTCGAACCCGTCGGTGACGTTCACGGTGACATCCGTCACCCATGCGACGTTGACCTACGACGCGTCTGCCAACCACGATCCGGACGGTGACAGCACCGGAACCGTGATCGTGGTGCCCCAAGACGCGGGAGGTAACCAGCCCCCGGTGGCCTCCTTCACCTCGTCGTGCGACGGTGGCCTGGAGTGCACCTTCACCGACACGTCGACCGATCCCGACAGCCCGATCGTGTCGTGGTCGTGGAACTTCGGAGACGGCGGCACGTCGACGACGCAGCACCCGACGCACACCTATGCGGCCGACGGGGCGTACACGGTGACACTCACCGTCACCGACAACGAGGGCGCCAGCGACACGGCAACCGAAACGGTGATCGTTGGCAACCCACCGGCTGCCAACGTACATGTCGGTGATCTCGACGGGTCGTCCGTTGTGCGCGGCAATGGCTGGCGGGCTTCGGTGACCATCACGGTGCACAACGAGAGCGAGGCGGCAGTGTCCGGCGCCACCGTCACCGGCACATGGACGAACGGAGCCAGCGGTACCGGGAGCTGTGTGACCAACGCTGCAGGCCAGTGCACGGCCACGTCCAGCCGTATCGGCTCCGGTGTGGCGTCGGCGACGTTCACCGTCGGCGACATCACCGGGAGTGCTTCCGTGTACGACGGCACGGCGAACCACGACCCGGAGACGGACAGTGACGGAACGGTGATCACGGTCTTCATGACATGAGGTAGCCACACCGCACGAACCACGGGGCCCGGGATGTAACACCGGGCCCCGTTCCTTAACGCCGACCTCGACACCGCGTCGGGGCAAACGTCGACCCCGATCATGACCAGCGTCACTTGTCTCGGTGACCGTGGGCTTCCACGATGGAGAGAGACTCTGTATGTCGAGTGTGCTTATTCGCCGCGTAATCGGCGCTGCAAGCACAGTCGACGGAAGGAAGGCGAGCATTGTGGGCAGTTTGTCCGACAACGTCTCGCTGTCGATTGCAGCGGTGCTGGCTCTGGTCGGCGCCCTCGATGCATTCGTCGGAGGGGAGTGGGATCTATTCGTCCTCTTCGTCGCCCTCACGGCGCTGTTGGGCGGTGTGTGGCTGCGTCGCCGCATAGACCGGGTTTCGACGACGCTGCGGCCGGATCTGGCGAAATGGCTGCTCGATCAGTCCCGAGCCACCGGGGAGCGATTCGAGGACATCATTGACCGTGGTCTGACCGCCTACCGGTCGGGGATGGTCGATCAGGACGAGTCGTGAAGCCGTCGGTGCTCTCGACGACCGTCATCCTGGGTGCGGAGACGCCACCCGATCCGAGCTTCGGCGGTAAGGGCGAGAACTTGGCGGAGCTCGTTGCGGCCCGACTTCCCGTCCCGCCGTGCGGTGTCATCACCACGGCGGCCTATCTCGCCATGGACGAAAGCTCCCCTGCCATAGCCGACATCTCAGCGAGGATCGAGAGCGGTGAGCGAGTTCCGGCGGACGAAGTGGATGCCGTGTTCCGCGATGGAGTGGTGCTGACCGACGATCTGGCACGTGACATCATCGCCCTCGCCGACGCCGTCGGTGAGGGAGCACCGCTCGCGGTACGGTCGTCGGCAACGGTGGAGGATCTGGGTGGGTCATCCTTCGCCGGTCAGTATCGCTCGGTCCTCAACGTCGACAGCACGGACCCGGACGCAGTCCTGGCCGCCGTCCGCAAGGTGTGGGCATCGCTGTGGCATCCTGCGCCGTCGGCGTACCGGCGGGTATTCGACATCACCGGATCCGGAGCCGCGATGGCGGTGATCCTCATGCGCATGGTCGAACCCGACTCCGCCGGGGTCGCCTTCACCACCGATCCCGCTGGTGACAGCGCCCACGTACGCATCGAAGCCGTCGAGGGCTACGGCGAGTCGCTGGTTTCCGGGGAACGAACTCCAACGGCGTGGGTCGCCCAGCGCAGTCCCAGTGAGCGGGCACCGCTGCCAGATGAGATCGCCGCCGTACTCGAGCTCTCTCTCGAGGTCGAGGATCTGTTCGGTGCGCCGCAGGACGTGGAATGGGCAGTTGCGGATGGCTCTGTCTATCTGCTCCAGGCCAGACCGATCACCGCCCTCGACGACCACGACGGTTTCGACACCTCCCAGGACGACCACGAGCTCACCACGGCGGGCATCGTCGAGATGGTGCCCGGTGTGCTGCCACCGTTGCGGTGGGAGCTCAACCAATTCCTCCTCGAGGCCGCGTTTCGCTCGGTGCTCGACGACCTCGGTGTGCTCTCGGCCGCATCCACCCAGGACCGGCTCTTCGTGCGCCGGGTACGCGGGCGGGCCGCCATCGATTTCGATCAGCTTCGTGAGGTGGCGGCGACGATTCCCGGTGCCGTCGAAGAGCTGGAGCTGCAGTATTTCGGCGACCGGCCGACGGTACCCACCGACTCGGGCCGTAGCTGGTGGCAATCGCTGCGTCACGATCTCCGCGTGCTGCGCACCCGCCGCCGCGTTGTCGAACAGGCCGAGATCGTCACTACGGCGGTGGCGCAACTCGCGGATCGGTGGCCGAGGATCGTCGGCTGGTCGGATCGCCGGTTGCTGGCCTACCGTCTTCGCCTGGTCGACCTGGCAGCGCGTGGTCTCGCCGGCGAACTCGGTGTCGCCGCCGCGGGTGCGGCTGCGTTCCGGCGGCTCGAGCTGCTCGTCGAGCCGCATCTCGGTGCACCGGAGGCCGCCAGAATGGCGCAACGGGTGACGGCAGGTCGGGCCGCACCGGCCGTGTGTGGTCCAGAGGCCTCGGCTGCCGTGTTCGGCGGTCCGACGTGGGAGGAGATGGGACGACGCCCTCCCGTCATCGAGCCTGTGGCCGACGGCGAGGCCGCCCGCATCGAGCTGGAGGCGCGGCTGCAGGCCCTGCCCCACTGGCGGCGCCGCCGTGTCCTGACCGGCCAGTTCGTCGACGTGCGCATCCACATGCTGCGCCGCACCATTGCCGAGACCGTCACGCAGCTGGAACGCCGTGAGGCGGCCAAGGCTGCGATCTTGGAGATCGGTGGCGAGGTGCGAAGGCTGCATCTGGAGTTGGGAAGTCGTCTCGTGGCTCGTCGCCTGCTTGCAGACGGTCAGGATGTCGAGTTCCTCACCTCTGCGGAACTGCGATCGGCCTTGCTGGACGGCTGCGCCGTTCCGTTCGATGTGCTCCGGCGGCGACGCAACTGGGCCAGCCGCTACGAGGCCGAGGGACCGTTACCGGCCCGGTTCCTCGGCGTACCCGATCGCGCTCCCGTACCGCTTCCGAAAGGCGATCGCCTCAGCGGGTGGGCAGCCAGCCCCGGCAGATATCGCGGTACGGCGGTGGTCTGTGACTCACCCGAGGCTCCCGTGCCCCGCGGTGCGGTGCTCGTCGCAACCAGCACCGACGCCTCGTGGTCCCCATTGTTCATCGACGTGGGGGCGATCATCGTCGAGCGCGGCGGACCCCTGTCCCACGCCGCCATCCTGGCCAGGGAGCTGGGGCTGCCGGCAGTGCTCAATGTGCCCGGCGCCACCAGAGTGCTCGACGGCCGTCAGGTCACGGTGGATGGCGATGCCGGGGTCGTGGTCGTGGACCAGGATGCGCCATGAGGGCACCCCGCGGTTCCGTAGATGTCAGCTCGACATCCGCCACACACCGGGAGTACTGGCACGGCGTGTTCGTCCCCGCGGTGATGAGCGTCGGGTTGCTGTTCTCCATCGCCACCTTGCTTCGTGATGCGCTTCGCTGGGTCGGCGGGAACTCGCTCGAGCGTCGGGCGGCAATCGGTGCTGCTGCAACGGCGAGCTGGGTGGTCGGCGAATCTCATCCCGACCCCGATGCCATGGGGATCTTGCCTCGGCTGGCCTACCTCGTCTCGGCCGGCTTGTTCACGGCAGCGTCGCTGTATGTGGCCGTCGGTTCGGTGGCCAATTTCCTCCACGATGGTGGCTACGTGAGCGACATCGGCTGGCTGCTCGGGCTTGCGCTCGGGCTGGCTCTCGTTCTGCTGATGCTCGGAGTCACGGCCTTCTTGATGTTTTGGGGCTGGCCCGATCCTCCGCACCGTCTCCTGGCGGCGCTCCGAGCCGGTCCGTTCACCTCCGTGTATGACGCTCATGGCGTGGCTGGACCATCGTGGTCGGTTACCACCGGATTTGTCACTACGGCGACCATCACGACGCTCGTCACGCTCATGGTGGGTACCGGTCGGTCGATCGCACTGGAGATCGACCGCCCCATCTCGACGTGGCTCGTCGAGATCGAGTCCCTCGATCGTCTCGCTGTGTTCGATGCGTTTGGGGCGACCTGGATCGCGCTGGCGCTGGTGGTCCTCGTCGGTGTTTCGACCCTGCGCTGCCGGGTCCTGGCATGGAGCTACCCGGCAGCGGTCGCAGCCGGTTTCATGATCAGCTGGCTGCTGCGGGAGGTGATCGAACGGCCTCGCCCCACCGGCTTCGGGGTTGCCGAATCGTTCCCCAGCGGTCACATGGTCCAAGCGGCGCTGATCGCCGGGCTCGTGCCGCTGGCGGCCTGGGTGCTCACCGCCGACCGCCGCGCCGCCGTGGTCTCGACCGTTCTGCTGTGGCTCGCCGTGGGTACGACGGCGGTACATCGGATTCACGTCGCCACCCACTGGCCGCTCGATGTGGTGGCGGGTGCAGGGCTCGGGTTGACGATCGTTCTCGCCGTACATTGGGCGGTGGCCCACGGCGCATGGCACCACCAGTGTCGCCGGTGTCCGTGGTCGCCGCGGCCGGCTGAAGCGGTGTGGTCGAGGCTGCTGATCCACCTCACCCCTGGCGAGGCCCATCGGATCGGGACGCTCGGCCGGATCAGCGCAGTTGGCGCCGCCGCGTCCCTGCTCGTGGCGACCTTGTTTGTCGGCATTCCGGCCGATCCCGAGGGCTATGGACTGACCAGCGCTTTGGCCGTTCCCGTGCAGCTGACTCTCGCCGTGATCGTGCTCCTCGCCGGTTTGGCCGCACAGCGGTGGCGGGCAAAGGCCGCAGTGGCGATGGCCGTGGCTGCAAGTGGGCTCGGTGTCTATGCCGCGGTGCAATACGCCGTGTGGGTGTCGGTCACGCTGACGGCGATGCTCCTCGTTCCCGCGGTCCTCACGTGGGTCGCCTGGCAGCGCGACGAGACCATCGGCAGGATCGCAGGCCTGGCCGTGGTGAGCGGGTTGTTGACGACGGGAACGTGGTTTGGGGCGACGGCGGTCCACGCTGCGTTCTTCGGGCCCACCCATCCGGAATCGACCGTGGTGCTGAGCGAACTGAACGAGGCGGAGTGGGTGTGGGTGGGTGGAGTGACCGACCGGCAGGCCACTCTCGTCGCCGGTGGCCTTCCCGACGAGACCCCGCTGACGCTGTCGTTGTGGGCCGACGGGCGGGTCGCGCTGGTCGTCGACGTGGAAGCCGGCGAGAACGGCCTCATCCGCCACACCTGGTTCGATCTCGATCCCGCCACGACATATGGGTACGCCGTCACCGAAACGGACGAGTCTCTTCCAACGGTCGTCGACGGCAGCTTCACCACCTTTGCCACCGGTCCCCAGGATCTCACCGTCGTGCTGGGAGCATGTGCCCGCACGGGCTCGAACGGATCGGTCTTCGATGCCATGGCGGCTGAGGAACCCGACCTGTACATCGGGGTCGGCGACCTGCATTACTCGAATCTCGCATCGACGTCCCCCTCCGACCACATAAACGAGTATCACCGCATGGCCATCCAGCCGGCACAAGCGCAGTTGTTCCGCACGACGCCCTTTGCGTACGTGTGGGACGATCACGACTACGGGCCCAACGACTCGGGTGCCTCGTCACCGTCTCGTGAGGCGGTGTCGCTGGCGTATCGGCAGGCGGTTCCCAACTACGAGGTAGATCCCGACCCGTCACAGTCGATCGCTCAAGCCTTCACCATCGGGCGGGTGCGGTTCGTCATCACCGATACTCGCTCCATGCGCACGGACGTCTCGATGCTCAGTGAGCGGCAGCTGGCGTGGCTCGTCGACGAGCTGGTCGAGTCGGCTCCGACCCACGCAGTCGTCGTGTGGGTCAACCCGACACCGTGGGTGGCGACCGCGGACGGTGGGGGCTCCGACGATTGGTCGGCCTTTCCAGAGGAGCGGCGCGCCATCGCCGATGCCATTGCGGCAGCAGAAATCGACAATCTGGTCATGGTGAGCGGCGACGCCCACATGCTGGCGATCGATGATGGCTCCAACACCGGCTTCGTCACCTCCGGGGCCTCCGGTTTCCCTCTGTTGCACGTTGCCGCACTCGATCGCCCGGGATCGGTGAAGGGTGGCCCCTACAGCGAAGGTGCATTCCCCGGACCGGGTCAGTACGGGCTGCTGCGAATCCTCGACGACGGCGGTACCGAGGTGACCGTGGTGCTGAGTGGCAAGAACTGGCGCAACGAGACCATCGTGTCGCTCGAGCTGACGGTGACCAGCGGCGGCTGATCTGCTCGCGATGCCCGGCCGGCGGCATTGCCTCCTGGTATCGCGGCTAACTTCGCCACCATGCGTTTCACTCGAATCTCCAAGCTGCTCGCCGTCTTTGCACTACTCGCCGCTGCCTGCGGAGGCGATGACGGCGGGGCCCCGACCAGCGCCGCCGGTGATATCGCGACAACGACGACTGCGGCTCCGCCGGCAACGACCACCAGCCCGCCGACGACGACCACGGCGGCACCCCCCACTACCACCGCCGAGACGACCACAACAGTCGCGGAGACGACCACCACCGGCGGCGACACCACGCAGGCTCCGGCAGACGGGCCCGCAGCCGAGATCACGATGGCGAAGGCGACGGCCGCCGAGATGGCGCTTCCCGAAGACTGGTCTTCGTCGATCTCCACAGAGTTCGTTTCGGATGAAGGCGCCGACGACGTCTTCGCCCCATGCACGCCGGACGATGCCTTCGATGTCTCCGAGCTCGACTCCGTGACGGCCGCCGTCGCGACGCTGACGGCCGACGGGCCTCCACCCGAGGGGTCGTTCTTCCCGGGTGGCTCGGCATCGATCGAGGCTCGCGTCTTCGAGTCCGAGGAGGTCGCAGCGCAGGCGTTCGAGGTGCTGGAGACGACCATCGGCAGCGATGAGGGCCGGGAGTGTCTCGCCGAACAGTTCCTCGATCTCATGGCCCAGGACGTGCCCGACGACGAGGCAGAGTTCGAGTTCTCCATCGTGCCGCTCGATGTGCCCGGGGCGCAGGCTGCAGCCACCATCGTCGTCGACATGTCGTTCCAGGGGCTGGCGTTTCAGTTCCAGATCGATCTGGCATCGGCGCGCGACGGTGTATGCACGGTGTACGGCACCTTCCTGTCGTTCGGTGGACCTTTCGATCCGGCGGTCCGCGAAGCGCTGTTCGCCGCCGCCAACGAGGTCTGACCGGAATCGCCTGGTGACGGCACGCCGAACCCGGATACCCTGAGTGGCGAATGATCCGGCGTAGCGCCTTTCACCCCAGGCTGGAACAGCTCAACGCCACCGCGCTGTGGACGCATTGGGCGGGCTGTCTGGTGGCGCCCCGCTATCAGCTCTCGGAGAAGTTCGAGTACTTCGCCTTGCGCAACGCCGCCGGGTTGTTCGACACCTCGCCGCTGTACAAGTACCGCTTCACGGGCCCCGAGGTTGCTGAGTATCTCGGAGGGGTGCTCGTGCGGAATCCGGATCGAATGCGAGCTGGGCAGGCGCAGTACACCGCGTGGTGTGACGACCGGGGTTACGTCATCGAGGACGGGGTGTTGTTCCGCCACGGAGCCGACGACTTCATGCTCACCACCGCGGAGCCGAATCTGGCCTACTTCACCGCCCTCGCCACCGGTACGAAGGTCCAGATCGAGGACGTGTCCGATCACATCGCGGCCCTCGCCATCCAGGGTCCGAACAGCCGGGCGATCCTCGCCGAGCTGCTGCCCGAGGTGTCCGGTCTCGGCTTCTTCCACCATGTCGACGCCAAGCTGGGTGACGCACCCGTAACGGTGTCTCGCACCGGCTTCACCGGCGACCTCGGGTATGAGCTGTGGATCCCGGCCGACGATGCGCTCGAAGTCTTCGATGCCGTGTGCGAGTCCGGTGCGCCTCACGGGCTCATCCCCGTGGGACTGGATGCGCTCGACATGGCCAGGATCGAGGCCGGGCTGCTGCTGCTCGACGTCGACTTCGACTCCGCACGTTTTGCGTTCAACGATGCGCATCGCTCCACTCCCACCGAGCTCGGATTCGGCTGGATGCATCGGGCCATCGAGTCGGAGGGGCGCGCTTTCATCGGGCGCGACGCAATCCGTCGCGAGCTCGAAGGAGGACTCACCCGCTGGTCCCAGGTGGGTCTGATCGTGGATTGGGCGGAGCACGATCGTGCGTATCGGTCCGCCGGCCTCCTCCCACCCAAGGACCACAGACCGGTGCGCGGGGAGTCCATGGTGTATGACGAATCGGGCGAGCGGGTGGGTTATGCCACGAGCGCGATGTACTCGCCGGTCTTGCAGCGCCATATCGCGCTCGCCAGGGTGCGGCCCGATCTCGGCACGGTGGGCATTGGAGTGCAGGTCGAGTTCACCATCGACCACGCCTACGAGAAGATCGCTGCCACCGTGACCGCCCTTCCCTTCTACGACCCACCGCGCAGGACGGCGATGCCATGAGCGACACCACCAACTTCGATGCGATTGTGATCGGTGGTGGTCACAACGGGCTCACAACCGCGGCCTACCTGGCAAAGGCGGGGCTGCATACGTTGGTGTTGGAACGGCGGCCCCTGCTGGGCGGCGCCGCCATCACCGAGGAGCTGTACCCGGGTTTCCAGTTCACGACCTTCTCGTATGCGCTCAGCCTGCTCCGCCCTCAGATCATCCACGAGCTCGAGCTGCCCAAGCACGGGTTCATGCCGCTCCTCATGCCGACGACGTTCCACCCGTTGCCGGACAGAGATTTCATCTACCTCGGCACCGATCGGGGCGAGAACCTCAACGAGATCGCCCGGCACTCCAAACACGACGCCGACGCGTACGAGCAGTACGACTACGACATCACCCGGGTCATCCAGGCGGTGAAGCCACTCTTCGACAGCGCCCCGCCCGACGTGCTCGACGGCTCGCCCGAGGGGCTGGTGGAGATGGCCGAACTGGCCAAGCACCTGCGCGGGCTCGAACCCCGGGTGCTCCACAACCTCGTGCGGCTGCTCACCGGGAGCGCAGCCGATTTTCTCGACGACTACTTCGAGTCCGTGGCCCTCAAGGGGCTGCTCGCCAGCTCGGGGATCATCGGCACCAAGCTGGGTCCGATGTCACCGGGTTCGGGGCTGGTGCTCCTGTTCCACAAGATGGGAGAACACGACGGGACGTTTGGTCAGTGGGCGTTCCACAAGGGTGGCAACGGCGGCTTCAGCGAGGTGCTGGGACGGGCGGCACGGGCGTACGGCGCCGAGATAATGACCGACAGCGAAGTGGTCCGGGTGGTGACGAGCGAGGGGAGGGCGACCGGCGTCGCCCTGACCGACGGCACCGAGCTCTCCGCCGGTGTGGTGGTCAGCGCAGCCGATCCGAGACGGACATTCTTCGAGTTCGTCGACCCGCGAGAGCTTCCGGTCGAGCTGGTCGATGCGCTGCGCCGCTACAAGTACCGCGGCGTCTCGTCCAAGGTCAACTTCGCCCTCGACGGCCTGCCGCGATATCCCGGGCTCGAGGGTGGCGACCACTACCGGGGGTTCCTCAATATCGGACCGACGATGGAGTATCTGGAGCGGGCGTTCGACGACGCCAAGTACGGCTGGTTCTCGTCCCGGCCCTACATCGATGCGGCCATCCAGTCGACGATCGATCCGGACATGGCGCCACCCGGCAAGCACGTGCTGTCCTGCTTCGTCCAGTACACACCGTATGAGCTCGAGGAAGCGTCGTGGGCAGCCGAGCGCGACAACCTGGGTGACACGGTGCAAGACGTGTTGGAGACGTACTTCCCCGGGTTCTCCGATCTCGTGCTCCACCGGGAGGTCGTGACTCCGCTCGACATCGAGCAGGTGGGTGGGCTGCCCGAGGGCAACATCTTCCACGGCGAGCTGCTGGCTCCACAGCTGTACTTCTTCCGTCCGGCGCCCGGATGGAACCGATACGCCACACCGATTTCGGGGTACTACCAGTGCGGGTCCGGAACCCACCCCGGAGGGTGTGTCATGGGTGGTCCGGGCCGGCTGGCGGCGCAGCGCATCCTTGCCGATCTGGGTCGCTGAGGCCGGCTTCTCGCACGCTCCGCCTCACAGCCCGTAGAGCTCGGCGAGCACCCGCATCGTGGCTTGGATTGCGACTCGTGACGTCGTCTCGTGGTTGGAGTGGTAGTCGGTCGTCGGGATTTGCAGCGTCGTTCCGGTGACGGTGCCGGCGGTGGCGTCGACCAGCCGTCCCAGCTCCGTACGACCCAGCGGCCGCCCGGCGTCTCGCAGCACGTCGTCCTTCCACACGATGGGGGCGCCGGCTGCCGTGGCCGCCGCCGCCACCCGTTCCGTTGCGGCATCGTCGAACCGGGCTCCGGCGTCTTCGTGTCGCAGCACCACGGCGCCGTCGTCTACCGGCCCCGCATTGCCGAAGGGGCCGGTGTCGAAGGGGCCTTTGTGGAACGGACTGGTGTCGAGCACGAGCAGGTTGGCCACCGGGTGCTCGAACCACGCCGCCAGCGCCTCCCAGGAGCGCCCCGCCTCCTCACCCAGGGTGAACAACACCGAGCCGGGGAAGCCGCTCTCGATCAGCTCGACGCCGATCGCGGCAGCGAGCACGTTGTCGAGCTGACCGATGAAGCGGCCTCCCGTCCACGGTGCGGGGGCGGCGAAGGCCACCGGCACCCCGGCAGCCACGTCATCGAGACCGGCGACGGCGAGGGCAAGGTCGGGCCCGATCCCGCAGTGCTCGGTGTGTTCCACCGTCCCTTCCCCAAGCACCGCTCCGGTGGCGGCGTCGTAGGCGTACACGCTCTCGGTGGCGAACCGGTGACACACCGCAGCGCGCAGCTTCGGGGTGAGCGGACGGTGGGCGGCGGCGGCGAGCCGGGCCGCATAGGCCAGCGTCCCCGCTGCGGTGGTGACCAGCCCGTGCCGATCGATGTGGGCGCTGACGTGCTCGGCGCTCTCGCCG
>JBFISM010000022.1:0-34403 GCA_041608535.1 Acidimicrobiia bacterium | reverse complement strand
GCGATGAGCCACCAGGCGAAGAGCCAACCACCCCGAGCTTGCCCCGTTCAAAACAACCAAACACCGCCGCTTCTGACCACCACCGAGGGGCAAACTCCAGTGACCCGGGAACCGGACCCGGGTCACACCGCGATGAGCCACCAGGCGAAGAGCCAACCACCACGAGCTTGCCCCGTTCAAGACAACCAAACGCCGCCGCTTCTGACCACCACCGAGGGGCAATGTCTGCCCCCCCGGCGGTGTGACAGACTCATGCCCGCAGTTTGCGCAGCAAATGCAACGCCTCGCCACAGCCGAGGCGCCCCGTCCTCCGAGCCCTGCGGGCTCGCGTTTCGGCGGACAGACGTCGTGGGGCGGTGGACGCGGTAGCCTCGCTGGTCTTCGAGCAAGGACGACACATGGGACAGCAGTACTCGGCGCCGCCGGAGTTCACCATCGACCTGGACAAGACGTACACCGCGGTGTTGGAGACCAACAAGGGCGACATCACGATCGAGCTCCTTCCGGAGCGATCGCCGATCACGGTGAACAACTTCGTGTTCCTGGCACGCGACGGCTTCTACGACGGCGTGATCTTCCATCGGGTCATATCGGGATTCATGATCCAAGGTGGTGACCCGACCGGAACGGGACGGGGCGGACCCGGCTACCGCTTTCGCGACGAATTGGAAGGCACCGGCGACTACAGCCGGGGAACGGTGGCCATGGCGAACGCCGGTCCCAACACGAACGGCTCGCAGTTCTTCATCTGCCACACTGACACCGGGCTACCTCACAGCTACACGATCTTCGGAAAGACGGCCGACGGTATGGCGACGGTCGACGCCATCGCAGCCACCGCCACTGGGGCGCAGGATCGGCCACTCGAGGACATCGTGATCGAGAAAGTCACCATCACGGAGAGCTGAGCAGGAGCGATCAGCCGGCCAGCCGCCAGAAGTCGCCACGGAGCCCGTTGCGCACCAGCATCGCCTGGTAGACGTCGAGGGAAGGTGGTTGGTAGTCCGGTTCGAGCCGCCCGGCGTACCACTCCGCTGACAGCGCCCACAGCACATCGAGTGGGACGACGGCGCCGCCAGGCGGGGCTGCGTTCTCCGACCGGAGAAACCGGATCGTGCGTCAGGTCTCCACGATGTCGTCCCACCAGCGGTGTGCCGGAAGCGCAAAATGCACGAATCCGTCGAAGCTGGTGAGCGTCCCGTCCTTCACGGCGAGATCGACCGGACTGCGGTCATCCAACCAGGAAGCTTCGATGACGGCATCTACGCCGATCAGTCGAGGGAGGGCCAGCGCATCCCATGCGCAATTGGCCCACCAGGTTCCGTCCCCCCGGCGAACCGCGTAGCCCACGTCGCGTGCGGAGAAGGGCAGCGCCATGCGGATGGTGCCGTCGTTCTCCAGCACGACGGCATGCGCCTCGTGGAGCCGCAACAATCGAACGCGCAACGAAGACTCCGCGTCGGGATCGTCGGAGTCACCGAAGCGCGGAAGGTCCTCGATCGTCGGAGCGCGCCCGGTCAGCTCGAAATGGCGATAGACGTGGTAACGGAGCCGGCTGTCGGACCTCGATAGACCGGCGACCAACCGTGAGGGATCAGGAAGCGCGCCGCTGGCGTTCGCGCAACCGGCGACGCAAGCGACGACGTTCGGGACCGGTCATGCCACCCCAGACGCCCTCGGTCTGGTTGGTAAAGAGGGCGTACTGCAGGCACGCCTCACGTACGGGACAGACGGCGCACAC
The DNA here is from genome assembly GCA_041608535.1 of Acidimicrobiia bacterium. Taxonomy (GTDB): domain Bacteria; phylum Actinomycetota; class Acidimicrobiia; order Spongiisociales; family UBA5794; genus JBFISM01. The sequence goes on along the minus strand of JBFISM010000022.1, from coordinate 32,662 downwards.
CGCCTTGGCGGCGGCGGCGGCTTCTTCGTCCTCCCCGATGGGGAAGAAGGCGTCGTTGTCAGAACCCGCACACGCGGCGTCGTCGCGCCACTCCTCATCGGGCTCCCACATCAAATCGCTGAAGGCCATCACCATCTTTGGTGTCCCTGCTTTCTCTCTCTCAGCACTCGCACCCAGTCAACGTGGTGAGGGCGTGGTTTGTTCCTTTGACACAAAGGGTGAGAATCCCCACGACCCTGACCACCGCCGGAACTCGAAGGATAGGGCAATCGACCCACATTATCCAGAGGAATCTCGCCCGAAAGTGGATACTGTGAGTCGCTCAGACCTCCGATTTTCGGTCTGCAGACGCAAAGATCACCGCTATACGGCGACGAATTACGTCAGATACGATTGGTTGCGCCAGTGATCTGCAGCCAACCGCAAACCAACGATCAGAGGTACTGACCCGATCCCGGGGCGGTCATCTGCGACGCCTCGAGCGCACGGCGGCGGCGCATCTCCTCGAGTTGCGCTGCAGCGGCCGCCTGTTGGCTGACCAGCGACGCCTGGATGCCGTGGAACAGCCCTTCCAGCCAGCCGACGAGCTGCGCCTGCACGATACGCAGCTCCGATTCGGTGGCCGTGCCTGCTTCGAGCGGCTGGAAGATGCTCTCCAGCTCCTCCGTCAGCTCCGGTCCGAGCGATGACTTCAGCTGCTCGAGCGTGCTCTGGTAGATCTCCGACAGCCTACGCCGACCGGGTTCATCGAGCTGGGCCTGCCGCACTTCGTCGAGCATCGCCCGGGTCATCGATGCGATTCGGATCAGTTTCGAGGGCTCATGGATCGTGGTGGTGCGACCCTCATCGTCCTCTTCGGAGGGGTCGTCGACCACATCCGGTGTCAACGCCTCGGGGGCCACCGTATCAGTGATGTCATCAGCCATACGCTCATGCTAGGCGGGTCGTTGCAGGCTCCGCGAGGCGCTCGGCCATCACTCGATCTGCATGATGCAGCTACGGGGTCACGAGGTTCTGAAACCGACTCCGTGATAGCCGGTGGCTCCGTCGGGAGCGACATCCGTACGTTCCTCGGGCTGGGTCGTACCGTCGCCATCCGTGGCCCGAACCTCCACCCGATAATCGGTGCCGGGATCGAGCATGGCCTCGTGACGCCACTGCACCCAGGTCGTGTCGGCCAGCGGTGTCGTGATGTCGGCATCGCGCCATTCGCGGCCGTTCAGCCGCACCTCGACCCGGGCGATCCCCCGGGTCGGCGCCCAGGCAACACCGGCGATCACCGTTGGGGCTCCGCCGTCCACGGTGTCTCCGGGTCGCGGTACGTCGATGCGGGACTGGGTCTTGATGGGACCCTCTTTCGACCAGCCTCGTGGGATCCAGTAGCCGTCGAAGTCTTCCCATCGAGTGAGCTCGATCGACTCCAGCCACTTGGTCGCCGACACGTAGCCGTACAGACCCGGGACGATGAGTCGCGCCGGAAAGCCGTGGACCGGAGGGAGCATCTCGTCGTTCATGCCGATGGCCACGAGAGGGTCTCGCCCGTCGAAAGCCAGGGCGGTGGGGAACCCTGCCGTCCATCCGTCGACCGAACGACCCACGATCTGGGTCGCCTCTGGATGTACCCCCGAACGGTCCAGGAGCTCGGTGAGCCGCACGCCCGTCCATTTGGCGTTGCCGATGAGGTCGCCGCCCACCTGATTGGAAACACAGGCGATGGTCACGTAGCGCTCGTGGAGAGGCATGGCGAGCAGATCGGAGAGGGTGTAGGTGAGCTCGGTATCCACCATGCCGGTCACCGACACCTTCCACGAAGCGGTGTCGGGACGCGGGACCACGAGGGCGGTGTCGATGCGATAGAACTCGTCGTTCGGCACGATCAGCGGCGTGAGACCGGTCACGGCAAAGGAGGCCCCGGGTCCGGGATCTGCCACGGTGGTAGCGGCCTGTGGCAGGTCCATCGAGTCGCGCACGGCCTCCGACCGTCCAATGATCATCGACCGGCCTGCCGCACCACCCACCAGCGCGACCGCTCCAGCCCCGGCGACGCCCGTCACGAACCGGCGGCGTGAGGCGCTACCCGGGAGAGCGTCGGTCGGTGCCTCGACGTCTGCCACGAGACGATGCAGCGAGAGCCGCAGAAAGAGATAGCCGGTCGCAGCCGCCGACGGGACGACGATGGTGGTGAGAACGGGGTCAGCGAATGGTTGCCCGTAGCTCGCCAGCATGCCGAGCAAGGCGAATCCGGCGAAACCGACCGCAGCAACCCCGGGGCGACGCAGCTCGACCCGACCGAGCAGCGCTCCGAAGAGCAGAGCGAGCAATGTGGTGCCCACGGCCAATGCACCCTTGTCGGCGGTCCCGAACACCTCGATGGCGAACCGCTCGACGAAGCGGGGAGAGAAGTCCACGACGATGCTACCGACCGCAGCAACGGCAGACGGCACCGATTGCGTGAGACCTGCCGCAAATTCCGTGATGGCAAGCGCCAACCCGGCGGCAACGGCTCCGGCCAGTCCGGCGAGACCGGTCGGGCGGCGCGCGACATCGGTTTCGGCTCGCGTGTCCGTTGTGGTCATATCACGATTCAACACGGCGCCAGCTGCTTCGCGTCCCGTTTCGGTCTTACGAATCGGTGAACAGGGCGAAATGGGCCGTCAGAACCGGCGCTGCTCACCCACCCAGCCGAGAAACCGCTCGGTGGTCCACGTGTTGGCGATCTGTCGCTTGGGCACCCAGCCACGCCGCGCATTCGCCACACCCCATCGCAGGTTGTCGTACTCCTTGACGTGGTGAGAGTCGGTCGAGATCACGAAGGTGATGTCACTGCGGTCGCGAGCGAGCCGGAGCACGTCCGCAGGAACGTCGAGTCGAGCCAGATGGGAGTTGATCTCGAGAGCGGTACCGGTGGCGGCGGCAGCATCGAGCACCGCCGCGTGATCGAGCTCGATGCCGGGACGTTTGCCGAGCTTGCGACCGGTGAGATGTCCGATGACGTTGACGTTGGGGTTGTGCATGGCAGTGATCACCCGCTCGGTCTGCTGCGCCTGCGGGAGATCGAAGTGGGAGTGGACGCTGGCAACGCACCAGTCGAACCCGGCGAGGAACTCCTCGTCGTAGTCCACACCGCCGTCGGGATCGATGTTCAGCTCGGCGCCGTGGAGGATCGTCAGCTTTGGGTGAGTGATGCGCAGTCCCTCGATCTCCTCTCGCTCGTGCATCACCTGCTCGCGGGACAGCCCGTTGATGGTGAGGTTCTCGCCGTGGTCGGTGATCGCCACATAAGACAGCCCACGCTCGGCCGCCGCGCTCACCATGTCCTCGAGCGAGCTGCGGCCGTCACCCGACCATGCCGAATGAACGTGCAGATCGCCACGGATGTCGCCGACCTCGACCAGCTCGGGCAGCTTGCGTTCGGCGGCAAACGCCACCTCGCCGAGCCCCTCTCTGAGCTCCGGGGGAACCCACGCCATCTCCAGCGCTGCATAGATGTCCTCCTCGGTGGCGGCCGCCACCACGTCTTCGGTCTCGGCATCGGCGAGGGCGTATTCGTTCAACGTCCAGCCCCTGCTCAGAGCCCGCTGCCGCAGCTCGATGTTGTGCTGCTTGGAACCGGTGAAGTACACCAGGGCGGCGCCGTATTCATCCGGTTCGACCACGCGGAGATCGATCTGGATTCCCGTCGCCGTCAGCACGGATGACTTGGTGGGACCATGGCCCAGCACCTCCACCACGGACGACAACGCCACGAACGCATCCATCACCGGCGCCGAGTCCTTGGCGGCGACGACGATGTCGATGTCACCGATGGTGTCGCGAAACCGCCGCAGGCTGCCGCACGGCTCGATGGCCAACACCTCCGGTAACCCTTCGAGCGCTCGCATCACGTCGCCAGCCACAGCGAGTGCCCGCTCCACCGGGGTGCGCCGGTCCTTACCGTGCAGCCCCATCCGCTCGATCGCTTTGGCGATCTTCTCCTCGGATCTGGCACCGAGCCCGGGCAGCTCACGCAACTTCTCTCCGGCGATGGCTTCTTTGAGCTGCTCCACGTTGTGCACGTCCAGCTGATCCCGCAGGAGCAGCACCGTCTTGGGTCCGAGACCCGGGATGCGCGTCAACTCGATCAGCTCCACGGGATATTTCGAGCGCAACGCTTCCAGCCTTTTCATGGTGCCGGTATCGAGCAGCTCACGGATCTTGGCGGCCGTGCTCTTGCCCACCCCCTCGAGCTGCTGCAACTCGGCGTCGGACATCTCGCTCACCGGAGCGGGATGGTCCCGAACGGCGGCGACGGCCTTCTCGTATGCCCGCACTCGAAACGCCTGCGGACTGCCTTCTTCGAGCTTCATGAGGTCGGTGAACTCCTGGAGCAACCGGGCCAGCTCGGCGTTGCTCATCGCCTTCGTGGTCATCGTGACTCCATTGTTATCGAAACGGAGCAGCGCATCACTGGCTCAAGATCATCAACGCGACGAAGCCGGCGAGGAGAACAGAGCCGGCGATGCGATGGACCCTCCCGAGGGCAGCGAAGACGCCGGCGACGGCCACCGCCCCGATCATGAACACCACCTCGGGAACGGCGAGATCGAGCAACCGGGCGGGACCCACCACCCCAGCAACCCCCGCCACCGCAAGCGAGTTGAACAGGTTCGAGCCGACGACATTGCCGATCACCAGCTCCGACGACCCGTGGCGCACCGCCGCCAGCGTCGTCGCCAGCTCGGGAAGGCTCGTCCCTATCCCCAGCATGACGCCGAGGAAAGTTGCCGACAATCCGAGCCGCAGCCCGATGTCCTCCGCCCCGGTGAGTAGGAATTGAGCGCTCACGATGGTGGCCAGCAGCGCCCCGAGCCCGAGACCGACCTCACGGGACGTCACGACGTCGTCGTCCGCCGGATACTCCCCCAACTCGGCCGCCACCATCGGGGTCTCGTGGTTCTGCGACCAGCGAATCAACAGACCCAGTGCCAGCGCCATCCCGATCAGCAGGCCGAGACCCTCGGTCCGAGTGACTTCGCCATCGAGCACAACCAGAGAGAAGAGCACCACGGCGACGAACATCGTGACTCCCTCTCGCTTGAGCACGGCCACTTGGGACACGATGGGCGCCACCAACGCCGCTGAGCCGAGCACCAAGGTCACATTGGCAGCATTGGAGCCCACGACGTTGGCCATGGCGATGTCGAGCTCCCCGGCGCGGGCAGAGAGCGCTGATACGAGCAACTCCGGCAAGGAAGTTCCCAGGCCGACGACGATCGCTCCGATCAGGACGGCGCTGATCCCGATGGCCCGGGATACCCGTACGGCGCTCGCCACCAAGCGATCCGAGGCGAAGACGAGCAAGGCGAGACCGCCGACGACGTAGACGAGGGAAAGAAACACGCCACCACCGAGATTGCTTGGGCGGGCGATGCTACCGGCTTGCGAGATTGGCAACCCAGCGGTGCGCACTACTCTCCCCCGAATGGCCCGTCAGGACGAGCGCATCCACCAAACGTGGATCAATTCGAGCCGACCGGTGCCCTCCCGCTTCGTACGGCCGCTGCAACGGTTCATGTCGGTCGAGGCGGCCGGGGGCATCGTGCTCCTGATCGCAGCTATTGCTGCTCTGGTGTGGGCGAACGGTCCCTTCGGCGACAGCTACAAGGCCTTCTGGGAGACCAAGCTGAGCCTCGACATCGGCGGGTTTCATCTCGAGGAGGACCTCGAACACTTTGTCAACGATGCCTTGATGGCGATCTTCTTCTTCGTGGTGGGGCTGGAGATCAAGCGAGAGCTGGTCGTCGGCGAACTGAAGGACCGCAAGAGAGCGGCGCTTCCCGCCATCGCCGCGTTGGGCGGGATGGTGGTTCCGGCGGTGGTGTTCCTCGCCTTCAATGCCGGGAGCGGCGAGGCCGCCCAGGGCTGGGGGATACCCATGGCGACCGACATCGCGTTCGCCGTCGGGGTGATCTCGTTGCTGGGTAGCCGGGTGTCGGCGAGTGCGAAGCTGTTCCTGCTGGCGCTGGCCATAGCCGACGACATCGGTGCCATCGCCGTCATCGCCATCTGGTACACCACCGACCTCTCGATGGGATGGTTGCTGGCGGCGATTGGGGGGATTGCCCTCATCTCCATCGCCCAGCGTGTGCACATCCGCTCCCTACTGGTGTACGTCGTGCTCGGGACGGCGGTTTGGTTCTTCGTGTTCGAGTCCGGAGTGCACGCCACGCTCGCCGGCGTCGCCATCGGTCTCCTCACGCCAGCGACGGCGTACTACAGCGACAACGACTTCCGTCGCCGCGCCACGTGGATTCTCGACCGATACGACATGGAGGCCGCTTCGCCGACGGCGCGGGAGCGCATCGACGCCAGTGCGCTCGAGCTGCACAAGGTCGCCTATGAGTCTGTGGCACCCCTCGATCGTCTCGAATACACCCTTCATCCGTGGACGTCGTTCGTCATCGTGCCGATCTTCGCCCTCGCCAACGCGGGTGTTCGATTCGTGGACATCGACGTCGCGGCCGCGGTCACATCAAGCCTCTCGCTCGGCGTCAGCCTCGGGCTCGTTGCCGGGAAGACGATCGGCATAACCCTCGCCACGTTCGTGGCGGTGCGTCTTGGTCTCGGCACCTTGCCCCGCCGCACGGGTTGGTCGCAGGTCGTTGGTCTGGCTGCCATCGCCGGAATCGGATTCACGGTGTCGCTGTTCATCACGGAGCTCGCCTTCACCGACGAGATACTCATCGACGAGGCCAAGATCGGCATCTTCATCGGGTCCACGATCGCCGGAATCCTCGGGTACGCTCTGCTCCGCCGCACCCGCACGCCTGCCGAGCTGATCGAGCAAGAACGGGAGGCCATGGGTCTCGACAGCTTCGAATACGCCGACGATGCGGCAACACCGACGGCCCCGATCGAGACGGACGCACCCGCCCAGGCCGAGTCGTGAGCGACCTCGTGGAGCGGCTGGTGCTGGTTGGGCACCGCCTGGGTCTCGGCTGGCTGCTGGGCCGACGGTTCGTCGTCATCACCACCGGCGGAGTGGGCGCGGCACCCGTGCTGCATTCTGTTGCGCGATTCTCTTGGGATCGCGGCGAGATCGTGGTTCCCATCACGGATCCCGGCGCCGCCTGGCTCGCCGAACTCGACAGCAAACCCGTCGCCATGATCCAGGCCGCTCCCGGTCCGCTGGCGTCACATGCGGAACGCCACGACGGGAGTGTCCGCTTCCGCCCGACCGGGCAGCCGGCGCCCCTACCCGTCGACTCCGACTTGCTGTGGGTGCTTCCATCGCTGGCCGTGCTCGGCGCGGTGCTGTGGTTGCGGAGATGACCGGCCGCGGAACAACGTGACACCGCCTCGGGTTGCACGCCTCGTGACCCGCTCGTCCTCCACAAGCCCGAATCCGTTTGCTGTCGCCTGGTCTGTGATACGAGCTCTCGGCACTGTTCCGGCGCCTCGGTTCGATGCGGGCAGCGTCGAGAAGGTGGACCATGGACAGCTGGCCGCGGTGCTCGATGCGCTGCGCGATGTAGGTATTGCACGTCTCGCCGAGCAACGGGGAGCGCTCGAGAGTTACCGTCGTCGGCTCGAGCACATCGATCCGGACACGCTGGGCCCCAGCGAGGCGCTGGCGTACTGGCTCAATCTGTACAACGCCGGTGCCCTCGTGCTTTCCGCCGATGCGCAACGTGACGAGGTCGGCACAGTGCTGCGGGTCCCCGGCGCCTTCTCTCGTCCCTGGGCGACGGTACAAGGTCGCCCGCTGTCGCTCGACGCCATCGAGCACGCCAAGATCCGCCGCTTCCAGGATGCCCGCATTCACGGCGCTCTCGTGTGCGGTGCGGCGTCGTGTCCCACACTCCGGTTCGAGCCCTATTCGGGGGCGCTGCTCCACGATCAGCTGCATGATCAACTCAAAGCGTTCTTCGCCGGTGGTGGGGCAGTCGTGCGGTCTGACGACGGCGTGCCCACACTCTTCCTGAGCCGGATCCTCAGGTGGTTCGGAGGCGACTTCGTCCGCCCCCACCGTATGCCGACCTTCATCCCCGCCACCAAGCAGGCGGTGGCCGGCGCCGTACGAGAGTGGCTGCCGGCAGAGATGCGGCTCGGATCGACAGAAGGGCCCCGAGCCGTTGCGTTCCATCCCTACGACTGGTCGCTCGCCTGTTCCATCGGCTGATCCGGCTCGTCGCTCACTGAACGCCGTACCCCCGCCACCAAGAGAACGGTCGTGACGAGAGCGGCGACGACATCGACCGGGATCACGAGCCGGAGGAGCTGCGCCCCGTCCACGAGCCACCTCCCGTCTTCGGTGAAACCCACGACCCAGAGGTAGTTCCACAGCGAGCCCACGCACAGCGCCCCGAGCAGCAACGCCCCACCTCGCGCCAGGAACCGATCTTCGAGTAGCGCGAGTCCGTACAGCGCCGCCGCCACCACCCAGGCGATGTCGAGCGCCGACAACAGCTGCAAGAACTGCACGGAGGGGTCGAAACGGAGCGCTGCTGCCGACGCCAGCGTCACCAGGCCCACCACCCCGGTCGGCACAATGACCAGCACGACAGCTCCCGCCAGTCGCCGTGTCGTCGAGTTCCATGGGGTGGCCGGGAACCACGGCAGCTGCAGCAGCTCGACGAGGCGGTCGGCGATGGCCAGACCGAGCAACACGAGGAGCGAGAGATGGATGAGCATGCGCTGCGTCGGCTGCGGCCCGACCGGCCCGAACAGCAGTCCCAGAGGAGCCAAGAGCAGCCCCCCGGCCAGCCAGGGAAACGCGATCAAGAGTGCCCGCTCGATCGGCGACGTCACGCCCGCTCCATCGCCACCGGGCGAAAGCGGGCCGGAGTTCTCGTTCACGTCACCCCATGATCGAGCCGGAAATAGCCGGGCACCTCGTCGTACGGGGTATCGAGATAGACCTTTGCTTCGGGGGCCTGGCCGAACTTGCCGTGGCTCCAACGCACCTCGACATGGCCGGCCGCGAAGGCGGGGGCGCCACGAACCCGATCGTGAAACATCGCCCGCCACCCCACCACCGCCTGGGAGCGGGCACCGGCCTCGACCGCGAGATCGATGAACTCGTACCGGTTCCTGGCGTCCCAGGGCGTCGCCACTCGCGTGCGAATGGGAACGCCGTTGCCATCGATACCGAGGATGAAGTACGGCGCCGCCTGGAATCGCAACAGACGCCACACCATCTCCTCGCGTCGGGTTTTGGTACTCAAAGCCCGGCGCCACCGGACGGCGGAGGCATGGGCGACACACACGTTCATGTCCTGGTACGCCGCCTCGGTAGCGCCGCTCAGCCTCCGCGGCAGCGTCTTCTTCAAGCGCATCCTCTGGTCACGATCGAGCGCATGCACCGAGGCCGGCAAGTCGTCGATGGCAAAGTCGAGTTTCACCCGGTCGTAGAAGGCCTGGTACGCGTCACCCGCCACGTCCGCAAACCAATCCAGCGGAGCCTTCTCGCGGATGGTGAGCCGGTGATCGAACAGGTTGCTCGGCGACGAGTTGATCAGGATCCGCGATCCGTACTTGCACGAGATGAGAAACACGTGGTCGACCCGCAGGTCGGCCGGGATCTGTTCGTAGGCGGGTGGCCGGTGCGACCCCTTCCACTCGAGGCTGTGGGGCGGACGGCCCCGGAGCCCGTCGACGGAGCGAGCGAAGGTCACTCCGTTCTCCCAGGCGACATCGAACAGGTTGCGATGGTCCCCAGCTCCATGCGCCTTCTCCAGCCGGGCGAAATGGGCGGGGGTGACGTTGCGGACCGTCTGCGGTCGAGTCGCCAGGGCCCTGTCCAGCGATGAGTAGCCGAGCATGCCGAGCCCGGTGACGATCTCGGTGATCTCCGTGCGGACCTCAGCCACGATTCACGGCTCGCGGAAGATGGGAGCGAATTGCAGTTGGGCCCCGACGAGATCGGCCGGTATGTCGGCTGCCGAATAGACGTGGAGATGGGTGTAGACGTCCACGGCCACGCCGCACAACCGCATCCACCGTACAACGGCGTCGGCCCAGCGCTCTTCGAGCAATGCGGTGCGCAGCTCATGACGTTCAGCGGTCTCGAGGGCATCCGGAGACGTCCGCGCCACCAATTCGAGCGCCAGCACCCGGTTGAGTACTTCGATGTCTTCGGCGACGAAGACCTCCGGAGGATCCTGCCGCACCACTGCATACGCCACACCACTCATCCGGGTGTCGACTGGTCGTTGAGCTGGAGGAACCGTTCGGCGATGTCCTGCTCTGACCAGAAGCCCGGCAACGGCGACGACTCGCCGGCGGCATACCGTTGGAGTCGTTTCTGGCCCGCGGGGTCGTACATCTCGATGGCGTCGAAGACGTTCCATGGGCCGACCGCACGCAGCGCCCGGTCGCCCTGGCTGCCCGGTCGCGGCAGATTGGATGTCAGCACCAGGAGCAGCGGGTCATTCTCGGGTGTTGCGGCGTTGGCGCCGGCCTTGAGCACATGCGCCCGGCCGAGCGTCTTCCACAGCGTGTCGGTGCGCATGAGCCCGGGCCGGACCGTGGTGAACGCACCACTCACATCGACATAGAAGAAGCGTTCTCCTGCAGCATCCTGCACTTTGAAGTTGAACTGCACACCGGTCTTGGGGATCTTGGGGTTCTCCTCGACGATCTCGAAGCCGCATCTCTCGAGCAGATCGGCCGCCAGGCTCTGTGCTTTCTTACCCTCGCTGGTGGCGCGCCGCTGGAAGGACTCGATCCGCTCCAGCGGCTGATCCGGCAGATCGAATGTCATGACCTCGGCGTCGCCTCCGGGCGGCGGCAACCGCCGTCTCCGCTTCTGCTCCGCTCCTACCCGGCGGCTGGCGATGTCGACATACTTGGGATCGAGGTCGTAGCCGATGCCACGCCGTCCGCTGCGCACCGCCGCCACCACCGTGGTCCCCGATCCGAGGAACGGATCGAGGACGATGTCGTGCTCGTAGGTGTACAGGTCGATGAGGCGGCGGGGCAGCTCGACGGGGAAGGGTGCGGGGTGCTGGACCCGGCGGGCGCTCTCCGAGTCGATACGCCACACATCGAGCGTGGCCTCCATGAACTCGTCGGTGGTGACGGTCGATCGGTACGGCCGCCCTTCCGCCTTGCGTTGCTTCACGCTGCGGGCCCTGTCGAACCGTCCTTTCGAGGCGATGATCACACGCTCGGTTATGTCACGCAGCACTGGGTTGGCCGCCTTGCGAAACGAGCCCCACGCCACCGAGCCGGAAGCACCGTCCGCTTTCTGCCACACGATCTCACCACGAAGCAGCATGCCGAGATCGTCCTGCAAGATGGTGATCACATCCGCCGAGAGGCTGCGATAGGGCTTACGTCCCAAGTTGGCGACGTTGACCGCGATCCGCCCCCCGGGCTCGAGCACCCGGTGGCACTCGGCGAATACCTCGCGCAACATCGCCAGGAAATCGATGTAGGTGGCCGGGATCTCTCCGGGACCGTCGGCGCCGGCCACGGCCTGCTCGTATTCCTTCCCCACGAAATACGGCGGGGAGGTGATCACGAGGGCAACGCTGTTGTTCGGGAGATGCGGCATCGATCGGGCGTCGCCCACGAGACATGGCGGGTTCGGCAATTCGAACATGTCGGCGAGGGTCTCGTCGGCAGACAACTCAGGGGCGGGAAACCTGCTGTAGAACGCAGTCGCATCGTGGTTCTCCCGCCGCCCGGCGCCAAACGCCGATGTTGCGGTCGTCGGCCGCCGCACACGCGAGTCCTTGGGGTCTTCGCCAGTGGCCCGTGCCATGCTCGGCACGTTACCGGGCAGGGGTGACATTTCCTGGTCCACCGGCCGAGATGCAGACGGCGACGGTGTCTCGCGCGACTCCGCCGGCCCCGCAGGCATTCGGACGTGCCCCACGGTCTCGTCCCCTGAATCGGGTACAACGAGCTGTCTACGGGCGGCGCTCGATCTGGCACAATCCGCCGATGCCGCAGCCGATCGACGTCGCCACAGTCAACGCGGTCATCGAAGAATCCTTTGCGGCAGCACACAGCGACGGTCTGCGTTGCGAGCAGATCGGCGAGGGCTGGGCGCTCGCTCGTTGGATCTACCAGCCCGATCAGCTGCGCCCGGGCAATTACATCCCAGGGCCGGTGATGTTCGGTCTCGCCGACGTTGCGCTGTGGATCGCCGTGTTCACCGCCATCGGGATAGAGGTCATGGCGGTGACGAGTGAGATGTCGATCCGCTTCCTTCGGCCTGCTCGCGGAGGTGACTTGCTCGCCAAGGCGACCATCAACTCCGTATCGACCCGAAGGGTCGTGGGCACGATCGAGATCTGGTTGGAGGAGGCTCCGGGCCGCCTGGTCGCGGTGGCGCAGGGAACCTACGTGAGGCCGTGATCCTCCGACGGGTACGGCGGCAGGCTCGGCGGATGTATAGGAAGAGGCAGGACCGGGTATCTTGACGCCGTGATGGTTCTCGCCGCGTCCGCCGCCTCCGAACAGCTCGTGCGGTTCGACGTGCCCGGGTGGTTGTGGGGTGGCTTCATTGCCTTGGTGATCGGGTTGCTGGTCCTCGATCTCTTGGTGTTCCACCGCGACGCTCATGAGATCTCGATGCGCGAAGCATCGATCAATGCTGCGTTCTGGATCGCTCTCGGCGTGGCGTTCAGTGCAGTGGTGTGGATCGTGCTCGGCGGCGACGCCGGCATCCAGTACCTCACCGGGTTCGTCATCGAGAAGTCGCTGTCGGTCGACAACGTGTTCGTGTGGGCGGTGATCTTCTCCTACTTCTCGGTACCGAGCATGTACCAGCACCGCGTGCTCTTCTGGGGCATCTTCGGAGCGATCACACTGCGTGCGATCTTCATCTTCGCCGGGGTGGCCCTCCTCGAACGGCTGAGCTGGCTGCTGTTCGTGTTCGGCGGTCTCCTCATCTTCACCGCCGTCCGGATCATGCGCCACGAGCCAGGTGAGATCCACCCGGAGCGCAATCCGGTGCTCAAGCTGGTGAGACGCTTCGTCCCGATGACCGCAGACTTCGACGGTCAGAAGCTCTTCACCAAACACGAGGCTCGCCGGCTGGCGACACCGCTGTTCGTGGTGTTGGTCCTCATCGAAGCCACCGACGTGGTGTTTGCGGTCGATTCGGTGCCGGCCATCCTCGCGGTGAGCCGTGACCCGTTCGTCGTGCTCAGTTCGAACGCCTTCGCCATCCTCGGCCTGCGGGCGCTGTACTTCCTGCTGGAAGGCGCACGGGAGCGTCTCATCTATCTGAATGTCGGTCTCGGGGTGATCCTGTTGTACGTCGGGATCAAGATGATCATCTCCGAGTGGTATCACATCCCGACGCTGCCATCGCTGGCATTCGTGGCAGTGGTGTTGACGATCACGGTGTGGGCCTCGCTGCGGGCCTCGCGGGAAGCAGCCGTCGAGCCGAGCGGCCGTCAGTGAGCGTGCAGCGCATCCTCGTCGGTGTGGACAGATCCCCCGGGTCGGCGACAGCGATGGCCTGGGCGGCGGAGCTCGCCAGGGATCTCGGGGCGCTAGTCACCGCAGTCCATGCTTTCGTACCGCTCGACCATCTCGCCGAGGTCGATCCTGAGCACAGCTTCACTCGGGTGCGCAACGAGCTGGAGGTGGAGATGCGCACCACGTGGTGCCAACCATTGACCGATCATGGCGTTGCTTTCGACGCGGTGGTCGTCGACGGCGAACCTCACGAGGTGATCATCGACACCGCCCGAGAGCACGACGTCGATCTCATCGTCCTCGGGGCGCGTCGCCAGGGTCTGGTGAGACGGCTCGCCCTCGGCAGCACCTCCCAACACGTGCTGCGTCACAGCCGGCGCCCGGTGACGATCCTCCACCCCGACGAGGACTGACCCCGCTGCCAACCAGTCACGCCATGACATTTGGCGATAGGGTCAGCGACGGCGTGAGGAGGAGGGCGGCATGCCCAAGTACATGATGATCTACAGGGGCGAAGCGACCGACATGTCGGAGATGACGCCGGAGCAGGGCGCCGAGATCATGGCCAAGTGGGGGGCCTGGATGGGCAGGATCGGGTCGGCGCTCGCCGACGTCGGGGCGCCGTTTGGACCGGGCTCGTCGGTGGTCGATGATGGTTCGAGCGCTTGCGCCGCGGCTGCCAGCGGCTACTCGATCGTCGAGGCAGACGACATGGCCGCTGCGCAAGCCCTCACCGACGGGCACCCATACCTCAGCGAGGGCAAGGGCGACTACGCCATCGACGTCTACGAACTGATGCCGGTGCCCTTCGAGCAGTAGCTCACCGCTTCGAATCACACTGCGGCAGAGACGTAGCTGCCCAACACCTCCAGATGATCGAGCGTTGCTGGAGGTGGATCGATCACGGCCTGTAGACCTTCCGGTCCTCGGGGATGGACGAGATCGACGAAGAAGCGGTAGCTCCACGCCTCGTCGGCGGGGCGAGACTCGATCCTGGTGAGGTTGGCCCCGCGCAGCCCGAGTTCGGTGAGGGCGAGAGCGAGCGCCCCCGGCCGGTGGGCGGTGGTGAAAACGATCGTGGTCTTGTCGTCGTCTGGATCGACTTGGGGCTCACCCGGTGCGAGCACGAAGAATCGCGTGGTGTTGTGGGCACGATCCATGAGGTCGTCGACCAAGACCTCGAGACCGTGAGCGATCCCTGCCTCAGCTGGTCCGAGCGCCGCCACGGTGGGATCCCCCTGCTCCACCACTTCGCGCACTGCCCCGGCGGTATCGGTCCGGGGGCGATCGTCGATCCCGAGTTGCAGCAGCCGCTCGGCAGCCTGGGAAAGGGCCTCCGGATGGGATTTCACCGTCTTGATGCCGGCGAGTGGGGCGCCGGGGAGACCGAGGAGGGCATGCCGCACCTCGACGAGATGCTCGGCAATCACGGCGAGCTTGTTGCGCTTGCCGTCGTCGGGAAGGCGATCGAGCACCGGCAGCACGCTGCCCGTGGTCGAGTTCTCCACCGGGAGCACGAGGCGATCGACCTCGCCCCGGTCGAGAACGGCGAACGCCTCCGGGAAACTGTGCACCCCGATGTGCTGCGCATCCGGGAAGAGCTGGAGACACGCCCGGTGACTGTACGAGTGCTGCTCGCCTTGATAGCCGATCCGCATGGGAGGTGACGATAGACCCGGTGTCCCTTCCTCAGAGCGGCTCTTCGCCTGACGGCTCATCGCGGTGTTGCCCGGGTCCCATGCCCATGCAACCGAGTCTGCGCCTACCGGCGCCTCCTCGTTATTCGCTGGCTCTTCGCCCTACGGCGCATCCTCTAACGTCGCAGTGTGACCTGGACGATCCCCCGCTCGCTCAACGTCCTCGCCATGCTCGCCGCCGCGTACGTCGCGGCGCAGATGATGGCGGACATCGCCAGCCTGCGGATCGTCGAGGTGTTCGGGCTCAGCATCGACGGCGGCACGTTGATCTACCCGTTCACCTTCACATTGCGGGACATGGTGCACAAGGTCGCCGGCGCCGCAGTGGCCCGCACGCTCATCTTCACCGCAGCGGCCATCAACGTGGTCATGGCCCTTCTGTTCCGCATCGTCGCCGTGATGCCGGCCGATCTCGCCGTAGGGCCTCAAGAGGAATTCGGCGCCGTGCTGTCCCCGGTGGTGAGGATCGTGATCGCCTCCATCGTGGCGGAGGTCGTGGCCGAACTGATCGACACCGGGGTCTACACCCGCTGGGTCCGTCGCTTCGGCGAAACCCAACAGTGGGGACGAGTGCTCGCATCCAACTCCATCGCCATCCCGATCGACTCGGTACTTTTCAGCGTGATCGCCTTCGCCGGAGCACTCCCCGCCAGCGCCGTCATCGAGATCATGGTGGCCAACATCCTGATCAAGGGGCTGGTCACGTTCATTTCGATTCCCTGGATCTATGCTGTGAAAGCGCGAGATTCGTCGTTGGTCTGAGTTCCGAAAGCGCCCGTCGAGTACACTCGCGGCGCCCCCCGGAGCCGCTTTGCGGGCTCGGTCGGGCCTCATCCGTAGGGATGATGAGAACAAACAGCTACAGGGGAGAACTCTCTTGCGAATCCGTTCCAAACTCTTCGCGCTCCTTGCCGTGCTGGCGCTCGTTGCAGCCGCCTGCGGAGGTGGGGACGAAGCCGGTATCTGCCAAGTAACCGACGTCGGCGGTGTCGACGACAAGGGCTTCAACGCCTCGGCGTGGTCTGGTGCACAGCGGGCCGCTGAGGACTTCGACACCGGCGCCAAGGTGCTCGAGTCGCAGGCGGAGACCGACTACGAAGTGAACATCAACTCCTTCATCGACGAGGGCTGCGACCTCATCGTGACTGTTGGTTTCCTGCTCGGCGAGGCCACCGAAGTGGCGGCCAACGCGAACCCGGAGACCAACTTCACCATCGTGGACTTCGCCTATGAAGCTCCCTCGGACAATCTGAAGGGTCTCGTGTTCAACACCGACGAAGCCGCCTTCCTGGCCGGCTACGTGGCGGCGGGCGTCACCCAGACCGGCAAGGTCGGAACGTTCGGCGGTATCAACATTCCGCCGGTGACGATCTTCATGGACGGGTTTGCTCGCGGCGTGGACCATTACAACCAGCAGAAGGGCACGAACGTAGAGGTCCTGGGTTGGGATCCTGACACCCAGGAAGGATCGTTCACCAACAACTTCGAGAGCCTCGACGACGGCCGAGCGTTTGCGCAGAATCTCATCGACGAGGGCGCCGACATCATCATGCCGGTGGCCGGTCCCGTGGGTCTCGGCTCCGCCCAGCTCGCCTCAGAGCTCGACGGCATCTACATCATCGGTGTCGACGTCGACGGCTTCGAGGCCGACCCGGACAACGCCGACATCTATCTGACGTCGGTGCTGAAGAACATCGACAACGCCGTGTACGCGGCGGCGGACGAGGCACTCAACGGCTCGTTCAGCAACGACCTGTACGTCGGTACGCTGGCCAACGACGGTGTCGGGCTCGCCCCGTTCCACAACCTGGAGTCCATGGTCTCCGACGAGTTGCAGTCAGAGGTCGAGGCACTCCGCCAGGCCATCATCGATGGCTCCGTGAGCGCCCAGGGCTAGGTCCAACTCGGCCCAAAGCAAAGACGGCCCCTCCTCCTGGAGGGGCCGTTTTGCGTCGTATCGTTCCTCCGCTCAGTTTGACGTACACATGCCGGACCACCTCGTCGCCTCGAGCACTGCATGCAAGGAGGCGGGATCGGCCGGCGGCGTCATCGGCGTTTCGGACGAGGTCGGCGGAATTCGCCTCGGCCGTCGAGCCCTTCGCCCCTATCTGCGAGCTCCACCCATCGCGATCCTGTGGGGAGATCGAGAAAGAAGGAACATGGTTGCCATCACGGAAGCCGCCGCCGATTTCCTGTCCATGCGCAGGATCGCCGTGACCGGAGTCTCCCACGCCCCCAAAGGTCACGGCAGCAACGCCGTCTACACCAGGCTGCGTGACCGGGGATACGAGGTCTTTGCCGTCAACCCCACCGCAGAGGAGGTCGAAGGGGATCGCACGTACCCGGACCTCGCCTCCATCCCCGATGGCGTCGAAGCCGTGGTGATAGGCACGCGGCCGGAGCACGCCGAGGCCACGATGCGGGAATGCGCCGAACTCGGCATCAAGCGTGTATGGATGCACCGAGGTTTCGGAGGCGGCAGCGTCTGCGATGAGGCGACCGTGTACGGCCGGGAGCACGGTATCCAGGTGATCGATGGCGGCTGTCCGCTCATGTTCGACCCGGCCGCCGATGTCGGCCACAAGATCATGAAGGCGATGCTGTCGCTCACCAAGAACGTCCCGAAGCAGGTGTGAGCGTCCTGGCCCAGCCGGCCGAGACCCGGCGGGCAGCGACGCAACGGAACGAATGACCGACGGTCGGACCATGGTCCCTGGCCGGCCGCTTTCCCGGATCGAGTAGCTTCCGCTTGCGGGGAGTTGCACCAACTAGGCTTCCCGGAACTCGATCGGGAGGTGGAGGCGGCTCGTGACGGAGCAGCGCACAGATGGGGCGTTGGAACGAGCCCACCCCGTCTCGGACCACGAGCCGCTCCGTACTCTCGAGCTGCGTGGGATCACCAAACGATTTCCCGGGGTCGTTGCCAACGACAACGTCAACCTGCGAGTGAAGAAGGGCGAGATACTTGCCCTTCTCGGAGAAAACGGGGCCGGCAAATCGACCCTGATGAACATTCTCTACGGCCTGTACTCGGCCGACGAGGGTGAGATCCTCATCAATGACGAGGTCCGCCACTTCGCCTCGCCGTCGGACGCCATCAACGCCGGAATCGGGATGGTGCACCAGCACTTCATGCTCGTGCCGGTGTTCACCGTGGCCGAGAACGTGGTTCTCGGCGTCGAACCGATCAACCAGCTCGGCGTCATCGACATCGACGAGGCCCGCCAAGACGTACGCAGCATCTCGGCGCAGTACAACCTCGCCGTTGACCCCGATGCCATCATCGAAGAACTGCCCGTCGGTCTCCAGCAGCGAGTCGAGATCATCAAGGTGCTGTTCCGTGACGCCGAGATACTGGTGTTCGACGAGCCCACCGCCGTGCTCACTCCCCAAGAGGTCGAGGAGTTCTTCGGCATCGTCCGCAAGCTGAAGAACGACGGCAAAGGGATCATCTTCATCACCCACAAGCTCAAAGAGGTGCTGGAGATCGCTGACCGCATCGCCGTGCTGCGACGCGGCGCCGTTGTCGGCGAAGCAGAGCCGGCGACAGCAACGGAGAGCCAGCTCGCCGAGATGATGGTGGGTCGCCCGGTGGAGCTGACGGTGGCCAAGGACGTGGCGCAGCCTGGTGAGGCGGTGCTCGAGGTGGAGAATCTCGAGGTCCTCAACATCCACGACCATATCGCCGTCCACGGTGTCTCCTTCCGAGTGTGCCGCGGCGAGATCGTCGGCATTGCCGGAGTGCAGGGCAACGGGCAGACCGAACTCGTCGAGGCGCTGACTGGTCTGCGGGAGGTGGTGGGCGGCACCGTGCGGATCAACGGGAAGGACCTCACTCATGCCAATCCGCGCCAGATCCATACCGCAGGAGTGGCCCACATCCCTGAGGATCGTCAGCGCAGCGGACTCGTGCTCCCCTTCACGCTCACCGAGAACTTCGTCCTCGACGGCTACTACGACGAGCCGTACAGCCGCGGTATCACCATGGACTGGGAGCGCAGCCGTCAGGAAGCGGAACGGCTCATCGCCGAATTCGATGTGCGCACCCCAGGCGCAGATGTACTGGCGAGCAACCTGTCCGGCGGCAACCAGCAGAAGGTCATCGTGGCGCGAGAGTTCGGCCGCAAGGTGGATCTCGTCGTCGCCAGCCAGCCCACCCGTGGAATCGACGTTGGGTCAATCGAGTTCATCCACGATCGGATCGTCGAGGAGCGGGACGACGGCGCTGCGGTGCTGATCGTTTCGACCGAGCTCGATGAGGTGATGGCGATCTCTGACCGGATTCTGGTCATGTTCGACGGCAGGATCGTCGCCGAGAGACGCCCCGAGCAGACCACCGCTGCCGAGCTGGGTCTGTTCATGGCCGGATCGCAGAGCGAGACCGTATGAGCGACGGCCCACCGACGGGCACCGAGGAGCAGGCGCCACCGCAAGGTCCACCGCCGGAACGATCGGCGATGCTCGACGAGATCACCGGCGCCCAGACGGTCGACTGGCGATCGAACGTCCTCATCCCGGCACTCGCCGTGTTGAGCGCGCTGATCGTGGGTGCCGTCATCATCGCCTTCGGCGATCTCGAAACGCTGCGGCTGTACGGGTCCGACCCGGGACAAGCGGTGCTCGACACGCTGAACCGGATCGGCAGCGGCTACGCCGCGCTGTTCGAAGGCGCCGTCGGCGGGCTCAACCCGATCTCGGAGACGCTCACCAGAGCAGCGCCGCTGATCCTCGCTGGGCTCGCCGTGGCGATCGGTTTCCAGGCCGGGTTGTTCAACATCGGGGCCAACGGCCAGATGCTCATCGGCGGGATGTTCGCTTTGGTCGTGGGGTTCCAGCTCGACCTGCCGATCTTCATCCACATCCCCCTGGCGATCGTGGCGGCGTTCATCGGGGGCGCCATCTGGGGAGGCATCCCGGGTTTCCTCCGGGCGAAGACCGGGGCGCACGAGGTGATCACGACGATCATGCTCAACTTCGTTGCTCTCCGGCTCGTCGACTACTTGCTCACCGTGCAGTTCTTCCAAGTGGAGGGGCGCACCGATCCGGTGTCGAAGAGCGTGCTCGATTCGGCGCGCTATCCCAAGCTGATCGACTTCATCAACCCGCGCTTTCGGGTGCACATAGGAATCTTCATCGCCCTGCTGGCGGCGTGGGGGATCTGGTGGATCCTCTACCGCTCGACATGGGGATTCGAGTTCCGCGCCGTTGGCGCGAATCCCGACGGCGCTCGCTATGCCGGGATGAACGTGGTGCTGCTCTACATCTCGGTGATGGCGCTGGCCGGGGCCATGGCGGGGCTCGCCGGTGGCGACCAGGTGCTCGGCACGCTGGGCCGGGCGACGCCGAACTTCGTGGGTGTGATCGGCTTCGACGCCATTGCGCTCGCGCTACTCGGCAGATCTCATCCCTTCGGTGTAGTTGCGGCCGGGTTGCTCTTCGGCGGGCTCGCCGCCGGGGGCCAAGCGATGCAGGCCGCCACCGACGTTGGGGTCGACATCGTCCAGATCATCCAAGCGTTGATCATCGTCTTCATCGCGGCCCCAGCCCTGATCAAGGCGGTATACCGGGTGCGCGCCGAGACGCGTGGGGTCGAGGTGGGAGCAGGGTGGGGCACGTGACCGTCGCCACCGCACCCGTCGACATCATCCGCACGCCCGCCGAGGTCCGTCGGGCCAAGATCCTGGCGATCATCTACCTGCTGCTGGCCGCATTCACCTTGTATGCGTTCGGGCTGGGTACGGAGGAGTCGGCTACCTTCGTGTTGAGCCGCAGCCAGGACGCCATCAAGGTCGGCAACCTGTCGATTCCGGCCGGAGGCTTTGCCTTCGTCACGTCGGCGATCCTGGCGTTCATCGGCGCTCGACAGTGGATGCGGGGGTTCGGGTCGCGCACCAACCTCGTGCTCGCACTCGCTCTCGGGCTGTTCGCCCTGTCATTTCTCGCCTGGGCCGCCGCCGGCACGTCATTCAGCCTCGTCGGTCTGCTCCAGGAAGCGATCAAGCGGGCCGTCCCCATCACCTTCGGTGCCGTGTCGGGTCTTCTCTGCGAGCGCACCGGGATCATCAACATCGGAATCGAGGGGATGCTGCTGGGTGGGGCCTTCACCGGCGCCGTGGTGGGATCGACACTCGGCGCCGTGGCGGGGATGGTCGGGGCAGCGCTGGTGGGTGGCCTGCTGGCGGCGTTGCTCGCCGTGCTCACGGTGAAGTACACCGTCGACCAGATCATCGCCGGGGTGGTGATCAACATCCTGGTGCTAGGGCTGACCTCGTTCTACACGTCCCAGATCCTCGTGGACAACCAGCAGCTCAACAACTCGCCGATCATGCGAGCCATCGGCATCCCGCTCCTCTCGGAGATTCCGCTCGTCGGCCCCGTTCTGTTCGATCAGAACATCTTCGTCTACGGCATGTACGTGCTGGTGGCGATGACCACGTTCGGCTTGTTCCGCACCAAGTGGGGCTTGCGGACTCGTGCGGTGGGCGAGAAGCCGCGTGCCGCCGACACCGTCGGTATCAATGTCTTCCGGATGAAGTACCTCAACGTGATGCTCGGCGGTCTCGTCGCCGGCTTCGGTGGGGCGTACTTCACCATCGGATCGGTGGGGCGCTTCGACGAGAACATGACTGCCGGTCGTGGCTTCATCGGGCTGGCCGCAATGATCTTCGGCCGCTGGCACCCGGTGGGTGCGCTGGCTGCCGCGCTGGTGTTCGGCCTCGCGGACTCGCTGCAGATCAAGCTGGGCATTCTCGACACCCCCATTCCATCTGAGTTCCTCGCCATGGCGCCGTACCTCGTCACCATCGTCGTGGTGGCCGGACTCGTCGGGCGGAGTCGTCCTCCCTCCAACTACCAGCCCTACGTCAAGGAATAGCGCCAGAGAGGATCCGCATGCCCACGCCCCACATCGGCGCCGAGCCGGGAGCCTTTGCCGATGTCTGTCTCTTCCCCGGCGATCCGCTGCGAGCCAAGCACATCGCCGAGACCTTTCTCGCCGATGTGGTTCAGGTGAACGAGGTCCGCAACATGCTCGGCTTCACCGGCACCTACAAGGGTCGGCCGGTTTCGGCGATGGGCTCGGGCATGGGCATCCCGAGCAGCTCCATCTATGCCACGGAGCTCATCACGCACTATGGCGTCGACAAGATCATCCGTGTGGGGAGCTGCGGCGCCGTCACCAAGGATGTCGAATTGCGAGACGTGGTCATCGCGATGGGGGCCAGCACCGACTCGGGCGTCAATCGGGCACGCTTCCGCAATCTCGACTTCGCCGCCATCGCCGACTACGAGCTGCTGCGCGCCGCCGCCGATGCGGCGCTGGCCGCCGGGAAGACGGTACGGGTGGGCAACATCTTCTCGGCGGACTTGTTCTATCACCCCGACGAGTCGCTGTTCGACACCATGGAGAACATGGGGATTCTCGCCGTGGAGATGGAAGCCGCCGGGCTGTACGGCCTGGCCGCCGAGCACGGCGCCAGAGCCCTGGCCATCCTCACCGTCAGCGATCACATCCGCACGGGAGAGCGCACCACCGCCGACGAGCGCCAGACGACGTTCAACGACATGATCGAAATCGCACTCGAAGCGATCCTGTCGATCCCGCAATGAGGCAGAATGGTGTTCTGAGTTGAGCCCCCGGCCGGTACCATCCGCACCTATGGCGGACATCGGTGGGGACCCGGCAACAGAGATCGAGCTGTTCGGGTCGAACACCTGGATACTCGAAGACATGCGGGAGCGGTTCGAGCTGGCTCCCGACTCGGTCAGCGAACGCTGGCGAGCATATTTCGAAGGACGGCCCATTCCCCCACCGGACCCCGACACCTCGCTGAACGACCCGCTCCACCCGCCGGTCCGCCTCGGTGTGGCGGATGCCATCGCGGCCACTCAGGACGCGGCTGCGGGCAACGGCGGTGCCGCTGCTCCCCCGAAGCCACCACCCACCGCAGAACCGGCCGAGCAAGCGACCGCCCCCGACGAGGGTGTGGAGATGCTTCGTGGAGCGTCGGCCACCATCGCCGACCGCATGGAAGCATCGAAGGACCTGCCCACCGCCACCTCGGTGCGCACCTTCCCCGCCAAGCTGCTCGAGGTGAACCGCAAGATTCTCAACAACCAGCTGATACGCACCGCCGCCGGTGGCAAGGTCAGCTTCACCCACCTCATCGGCTGGGCGGTGGTCCATGCCCTCATGGAGTACCCGGCGATGAACGCCGCCTACCGCGAGGTCGATGGCAAGCCCGCCAAGGTGGCCTACGAGCACATCAACCTCGGCCTGGCCATGGACATGCCCAAGAAGGGAGGCGGGCGCACCCTGCTCGTACCGAACATCAAGGCCGTCGACACGATGGATTTCTACCAGTACTGGTTTGCTTACGAGGACATCGTCGCCAGAGCTCGCAGCGGCAAGATCACCCCCGACGACTTCGCCGGCACCACAGCCACACTCACCAATCCGGGCACGGTGGGCACGGTGCAATCCGTACCCCGCCTCATGCCCGACCAAGGGGTCATCGTCGGTGTCGGTCGTATCGGCTACCCACCCGAGTACGAGGGTGCCGACCCCGCCACCATCGCCGGTGCCGGCATCGGGCGCACGCTCACGATGACGAGCACGTACGACCACCGCATCATCCAGGGTGCCGAGAGCGGCATGTTCCTCGCCAGGATCCACCAATTGCTTCTCGGCGCAGACAGGTTCTACGACGACATCTTCCGTTCGATGCGGGTCCCGTACGTTCCGGCGCAGTGGGCGGTCGACACCAACCCACCACCAGGCACGGAGGAGTGGGCGGAGAAGCAGGCCCGCGTGTTCGACATGATCTCCAACTACCGCACCCGTGGTCACCTCATCGCCGATCTCGATCCGCTGCGTCAGGATCCCCCGGAGATCCATCCGGAGCTCGATCCGCTCACCTACGGGCTGACCATCTGGGACCTCGACCGCGAGTTCGGCACGGGTGGGCTGGGCGGCCGCACGCGGATGAAGCTCGGTGAGCTGCTCGGTGTGCTCCGGGACGCGTATTGCCGCACCGTCGGCATCGAGTACATGCACATCCAAGAGCCCGATCAGAAGCTGTGGATCCAGCAGCATGTGGAGACACCAACCCCGCAGCCGAGCAATGCCGAGAAGCGGCGCATCATGCAGAAGCTCATCGCCGCCCAGGATTTCGAGCGCTATCTCCACACCAAGTTCCTCGGCGCCAAGCGGTTCTCCCTGGAAGGCAGCGAGAGCCTCATCCCGTGTCTGGACACGCTGCTCAACACGGCCTCAGACGCCGGGATGGAGGAGATCGTTCTCGGTATGGCCCATCGCGGGCGACTCAACGTGCTGGCGAACATCGTGCACAAGCCGCTCGAGCACATCTTCCACGAGTTCCACGGTCCGGAGGACGAATACGACGACGGATTCTCCGGCGACGTCAAGTATCACTTGGGAGCACGTGGTCTCCACGTGACCCCGGCGGGACGCTCCATCGCAGTCGACGTCGCCGCCAATCCGAGCCATCTCGAAGCCGTCGACCCGGTTCTCGTGGGCATTGCCCGCGCCAAGCAGGATCGAATGGGACCGGGCAGCCGGGAGATGATCCTCCCCGTGCTCATCCACGGCGATGCTGCGTTCTCCGGCCAAGGGGTCGTCGCCGAGACCCTCAACCTCTCCCAGCTCCCCGGCTACACGACGGGCGGCACGGTGCACGTCGTGGTGAACAACCAAGTGGGCTTCACCACGTCGGCGGCGGACGCCCGCTCCAGCCACTACGCCACAGACGTCGCCAAGACGGTGCAGGCGCCGATAATCCACGTCAACGCAGACGATCCGGAGGCGGTGGTGCGGGTCACCCGACTCGCTTTCAACTTCCGGGAGGCGTTTCAGAAGGACGTCGTCATCGATCTCATCTGCTACCGGCGCCTCGGCCACAACGAAGGGGATGAGCCCACCTACACCCAGCCGAAGATGTATCGGATCATCGAGGACCATCCCACGGTTCGGGAGCGCTATGCGGACCATCTGCTGCGCACCGGGGCCATCACCGAGGAGGAGCTCGACGAGCTGGAGGAGGAGTACCGAAGCCGGCTCGATGCAGGACTCGAGCTGTCTCGGACCCTGCAGGCGGTGCCGCACGTGGAGCGCACGTCGTCGGTGAACGACATCGACACGTCGTTAGCTCCGAAGACGATCGAGCTGATCGCTACCCAGCTCACCACCTTGCCTTCAGGATTCACGCTCCATCCCAAGCTGGCGCGACAACTCCAGCAACGAGAGCAGCTCTACGCCGAGGGTCTCGCCGACTGGGCGCTCGCCGAGGCATACGCTTTTGGATCGTTGTCGCTAGAAGGACGCTGGGTGCGGCTTGCCGGGGAGGACTCGCGCCGGGGCACTTTCTCGCATCGCCACGCAGTGCTGGTGGACTACGTGACCGAGGAAGACTTCATGCCGCTCCAACACCTAGGCCCGCGGCAGGCGCCACTGCGGATCTTCGACAGCCTTCTGTCCGAGTTCGCTGCGCTCGGATTCGAGTACGGCTATTCGGTAGGAGCGCCGGAAGCACTCGTCATGTGGGAAGCGCAGTTCGGCGACTTCGTCAATGGCGCTCAGGTGGTCATCGACCAGTTCCTCGCCTCGGGGATGGACAAGTGGGACCAGACGAGTGGGATCGTCTTGCTGTTGCCGCACGGATTCGAAGGGCAGGGCCCGGAGCATTCGAGCGCTCGTCTCGAGCGGTTCCTCACCAACGCCGCCGAGGACAACATGCGGGTCATCGTGCCCAGCACCCCCGCGTCGTACTTCCACGCCTTGCGCACGCAAGCGCTCCACCCAGAGCAACGCCCCCTCATCGTGATGGCGCCGAAGTCGCTGCTGCGGACCCGGGAAACGTACAGCCCCGTCGAGGAGCTCACCGAAGGCGGCTTCCGCGCTGTGATCCCCGACGTCGGCGTCGCCTCCCCGCGGCGGATCATCCTCTGCTCCGGAAAGATCTACTACGACCTGAAGCGATACCGCAGCGAGCGGGGGATCGACGACGTGGCACTCGTTCGCGTGGAGCGGCTCTATCCTTTCCCCGCCGAACAGATCCGGCAGGTGCTCGATTCGGCCGGCGACGCCGAGGTGGTGTGGGTGCAGGAGGAGCCGGCGAACATGGGGGCGTGGCGGTTCATGTCGCGCTATCTGTTCGTCGAGGCCGGTTCTTCCAGCAGGGGCATCTACCGCAAGGAATCCGCCTCGCCCGCCACGGGCAACCCGAAGACCCACGTCAAGGAGCAGAACCGGCTCTTGGAGAAGGCGTTCGCCCCGGCGGATTGAGCCAACACCCGACGATCAGCTTGAGTGCGGCCACCGACCCACGCGGCCATCGTCGAGCCCGTATCCTCGTTCCATGGATCACGATGCCGCTCGGGCGCTCGCCCTCAAGACATGGCAGTACAAACAGGGCGAACTGGTCTCGCTCATGATCCACCTGGGGCGCCGTCTCGGACTCTACGAGCAGCTGGACCGGCCGGGCACGAGCTCGGCGCAAGGAGTTGCTGACGCCACGGGGCTCGACGAGCGATGGGTGCGCGAATGGCTCGATGGTCAAGCCGCCGCCGGCCTCGTGGAGCGCAGCCCCGACGGCGAGTACACGCTGTCTCCCGAGCAGCGCTCGGTTCTCATCGACACGGAGAGCCTGCTGTACGCCGCCGCCGTGTTCAACGGAGGTACACCGCAACAGATCGTCGATGCGATCGAAGATGCGTTCCGCACTGGTGCGGGCTTCACCTACGAAGCTCAGGGACCACAGGTGGCCGGGGAGATCGACGGGATGAACCAGGCATGGAACCGTACGTTCCTCCCCCACGTGGTGCTGCCCATGCTGGACGGGGTGGTGGACGCTCTGCATGCGGGAGTCCGGGTGGTTGATGTTGGCTGTGGTGGTGCAGTCACGCTCGACGCCCTGGCGAGAGCCCACCCGAACTCGACGTTTCACGGCATCGATCCGTCCGAGCACGCCATCGCCATCGCCACCGATCGCACGGGCGATCTCGGCAATGTGACCGTGTGGGTGGCCGACGGTGAGCAGCTGCCGAGTGACCCGCCCTACGATCTGGTGCTGACCCTCGACACACTCCACGACCTGCCCCGTCCGGATGCGGTGATCGGAGCAATCCGCACAGCCATGGCCGACGACGGCGTCTGGCTGGTGAAAGACATGAAGACGGCCGATACCTTCGAGGGCAACCTGCGCAACCCACTGCTGGCGATGATGTACGGCTTCTCGCTGACCTCGTGTCTCGCCTCGGCAACGTCGACACCGGACGGCGCAGCTCTGGGAACACTGGGGCTGACCCCGGTGCGTCTCGAATCGATGGCGAGGGCTGCGGGGTTCACGGGCTTCCGGGTGCACGACACGGACGACCCCACCCATCTCTACTACGAGATCAGGCCGTGAAGAGCCTCGTCACCGGAGGGCGCGGCACCTTGGGACGGCCAACCGTCACCGCTCTCGAGCACCGAGGCCACGAGGTGACGATCACGTCGCGCCGGCCTCGGCCGGACGACGGTCCGCGGCAACTGCGCTTCGATCTTGCGACGGGTGCCGGCGCCGCCGAAGTCGTCGCCGGACAGGACGTTGTGGTGCATATCGCATCCGACACCGACCGGCTCGGCCGGGCCGATGTGGTGGGAACGACGGCGTTGCTGCGCGCCGCCGAGAAGTCCGATCTGGCACACCTGGTCTACATCTCGATCGTCGGTTGCGACGAGATCCCGATTGGGTACTACAAGCGCAAGACGGCAGTGGAGCGGGCCATCGAAGCGTCTGCGGTGCCACACACCATCTTGCGCACCACGCAGTACCACGAGTTTGCGGCGCTCATCGGCACCCGGCTCAGCAAGGCGTACCTGACGCTCGTGCCGAGCGGGGTTCGATTCCAATCGTTGGACAGCGCCGTGGCGGGGCAGCGGCTCGCCGAGCTCGCCGAGCTGGAACCGCAGGGACGGGTCGCCGATCTGGGTGGGCCGGAGGCGCTGCTGCTGTCCGACATGGTTCGCCAGTACCTCGATGCCATCGGCAAGAGCCGGCCGGTGTTGGCCGTCCCACTGTTCGGCGCCTCCTACCGCGGGTTTGTCGCAGGCAAGAACCTCGCCCCCAACCATGCCGACCACACCGGACGCACCTGGCACCAATGGCTCACCGAGGTGGCCACCTAGTGATCTGTCCCCCTGCCAGTGGGCAGGGAAGAGGGAATAGGGATCTGTCCCCCCGGGGACAGACCAAAACCTTCCCCCCGGAGTGGGGACAGAAGTAGTCTCATCTCAGAGATCGGTCGGCGAGGACGATGGCTATGTCGGCGACCTGGACCCGGTCGTCGGCGCCGATCTCCTTCACGCCGTCGTCCATCATGACGTAGCAGAAGGGACAGCCGGTGGCGACGATGTCGGCGCCGGTCGCGACGGCCTCCTCGCTGCGCTCGACGTTGACCTTCTTGCCGACGTGCTCCTCCATCCACATCCGGCCCCCACCTGCACCACAGCAGAAAGAACGGGTGCCGTTGCGGGGCATCTCGACCCGGGTGCCGATCGAGTCGATGACACTGCGTGGCGGGACGAACACATCATTGTGGCGACCGAGATAGCACGGGTCGTGGAAGGTGATCCTTTCTCCATCGAGGCGCGGCGAGAGCCTGCCGTCCTCGACCAACTCCATCAGCAGCTCGCTGTGGTGCATCACGTCGTACTCACCACCGAACTGCGGGTATTCGTTGCGCAACGTGTTGTAGCAATGGGGGCACTGGGTGATGATCTTGGTGATTCCGAGGTCGTTGAGCGTCTCGATGTTCTGCAATGCCAGCCCCTGGAACACGTACTCGTTTCCCGTGCGCCGAGCCGGATCACCGGTACACAGCTCGCGCGGTCCGAGGATGGCGAAATCGATACCTGCTTGGTGCAACAACCGGGCGGTCGACACGGTGACCTTGCGATTGCGGTCGTCGAACGATCCGGCGCACCCCACCCAGTACAGGTACTCGGCTTCCACTCCTGGATCGCCGAGCACCTTGACGGGGAAGTCGAGCTGGTCGGTCCAATCACCCCGGGTGTTCTGATCCATGCCGTAGGGATTCGACGAGTTCTCCATCGCCAGGTACGCCTTGCCCAGCTCGGTGGGGAAATCCGACTCCATGAGCGACAGATACCGCCGCATGTCGAGGATCTTGTCCAGGATCTCGATGTCCACCGGGCAGATCTCGTCGCAGGCCCGACACGAGGTGCATGCCCACAGCTCTTCGGCGGTGATCCGCTCGAACACCGAATCGGACGTCACCGTGATCTCGCCGTCTTGGCCCACCGGTGGGCTGAGCGGATCGGCAGCAGTGGCGGCGGCGACATGCCCGAGCTTGAGCACGATCTCCCGCGGATCGAGCGCCTTTCCCGTGGTGTTGGCCGGACACACCGAGGTGCAGCGCCCACACATCGTGCAGGCATCGGTGTCGAAGAGCTGCTTCCAGGTGAACTCGCCGACGACGCTGGCGCCGATGGTCTCGATCTCCCCAGTCTCCATGGCCTCCATGAGATTGGGGATCTCCCGCATGGCGCCTTTGGGTCGCTCTCGCGGCGCCAGAAACATGTTGGCGGGCGAGGTGACCATGTGGCGCAACTTGGTCGTCGGCAGCACGACGAGAAAGGCGACGAAGGCGACCACGTGCAGACCCCACATCGCCTGGTGCCAGCCGGAGGCGACGCCGAGGGGGAAGAGGAAGCTCAGCGGGTAGCCGACGAACGACCACACCTCCCAGTCGGGCCGGCCATCGACCGAGATGCGGGCGGCTTCGACGAGCAACCCGGTGACCCCGATCGCCCCCAGCGTGATCAGGATCAGCGCATCCTCGGGGCGGGTCTTGGAACGGATCCGCCACGGCGGTGCGCCGTACCGGCGGACTGCGGCCCAGGCAAGACCGCCGAGGAAGATGAGCGCAAACAGGTCGAGGATGAACGAATACCCCTGGTACACACCGCCTTCGAGGAACTTCAGGTTGTTCGGCAGCAGATGGTCGATCTCCAAGGTCACGGTGCCGAGGAACAACACGATGAAGCCGTAGTAGATCGCCGAATGCATGAGCCCGGCCGCAGGATCCTCGAGCAGTGTGCGCATCTGCAGGCCGCGGCGCAGCTCGTGGACCCGCTCCTTCCACTGCCCGCTGCGCTCCTCCCAGCTGCCCCGTCGCCAGTTCTGGGCGCGCTTGGAGAAGAGATAGAAGCTCAGGAAAAGCGCTGCCGACACCCCGACGTAGAAGACCGCGACGAAGACTGCCGGAATGTTGCCGAAGACGTGGCGCCCAATCTCGATCTCCGGTTCATCGGGGATGGTCCCCAACCACCACAGGAAGAGCGTGCCGAGCGCCGACAGCACCCCGAGTCCGAACACGACCTGGGCTGCGGAGGGGAAGCGGCGAATCCTGGTCTCCTGGGGCGTCTCTTCCCTCGTCTCGGTGACGCTCACCCGACCCGCTCCTTCTCTCGCGACCTGGTCGCGGCAGTGTAGGTCGGGGACCCCCTCCCGAGGAGGCGGTCCCTCGGCGCCCGAGGCGGGAACCCGAGCCGATCGCCGCTGGACTGATTGTCACTCCGCCGACACTGTTCGGACACAACGGACACCGAGAGCGTTGACACGCTACACACCACGAGAAACCCACGATCAGTTCGAGGACCGCCCATGACACGCTTGCGCACTCGCCTCGCCATCGCCGTCACCGCTGTCGCCATCATCGCCACAGCCTGTGGCGGAACCGATGACACCGGGCATGCCGGCACCACGATCGCCCCGATCGACGACAATGTCGCCACGCCCTCCAGCCAACCCGTTGCAACTCCGGCCCCGTCCGGAGATCCGGCACCCGACCTCACCTTCACGCTGTTCGACGGCTCCGCTGCCACCCTCGCCGACTTCCGCGGCCGGCCGCTCGTGCTCAACTTCTGGGCCTCCTGGTGCCCGTCTTGTGTCGCCGAGATGTCCACGGCGTTCAAACCGGTCCAGGAGGCCCTAGGCGACCAGGTGGCGTTCCTCGGCATGAACATCCAGGACGAGCGGCATCTCGCCGATCAGCTCCTGGAGGAGACCGGCGTCGTGTGGACGTCGGCTGAAGACCCGCAAGGCGAGCTGTACATCGCCCTGGGAGGTCTCGGCATGCCGTTCACCGTGTACATCGATGCCGCAGGAAACGTGATCCACGAGCACAACGGACCGCTCGACGAGGCGCTCCTGCGTGCGCAGATCGAGGAGAACCTGGGAGTCGCCTCGTGACGGCAGCGCTGGCACTGGCGTTCTCCGCCGGCATGGTCGCCACCGTGAATCCGTGCGGGTTCGCCATGCTCCCCGCCTATCTCTCTTACTTCATGGGGCTGCAGCAAGGCGAGGTCTCCCGCAGCGCGGCGATGCGTTCGGCGCTCATCGTGGGTGCTTTCATGTCCGCCGGCTTCCTGGTGGTCTTCGGCATCGCCGGCATCGTCATCACCGCCGTCAGCCGATCCATCGCCGCCGACTGGATCCCGTGGCTGGCCCTCGTCGTCGGCATCGGCGTCGCCATCCTAGGCGCCGCCATGCTCTTCTTCGGATACGAGCCGGTCATCGGGCTCCCCAAGGCGAAGCGAGCCCGACTGGGTTCCGGCTATGGCAAGGTCTTCGGGTTCGGCGTGTCGTACGCCATAGCTTCCTTGAGCTGCACCCTTCCCGTGTTCCTCACCGTCGTCGCCACCCAGATCACACAGCGAAGCCTCGGCGGAGGCATCGTCATCTTCGTGGCCTACGCCGCCGGTATGGCCACAGTGCTGCTCGGTGTCACCGTGATCCTCGCCCTGGGCAAACAGCGTTTGCTCAACCGGCTGCGGGCGTCGGCTCGCTTCGTCAACCGTGTCTCCGGCGCCATCCTGATAGCCGCCGGTGCCTGGATCGTGTGGTTCTGGTCGACGGCGATATCGTCGGGTGCCGGAGCGCTCGGCGCCGCCTCCAGCTTCCGCTTCTTCGAGAATCTGTCCCAGACGCTGCTGAACTTCGTGGCCGACAACACGGTGCTGGTGGCGATCGTCTTCCTGGCGGTGATCGGTGGCGCCGTCGGTCTGGCGATGCGTGGCGGACGAGAGCCCGCTGGGGACACCGCCGAGCCGATCGGCGAGCGGATTGCCGGCTGAGCTCGGCCGGGGGGCAATAACTCGACACCAGCGCCGCGCCCTCGTCTCCACCGGATTGGCAGAGCTGCTTGCGCTGAGCCTGTGGTTCTCGGCAACCGCCGTCGCACCGCAACTCGAGGCGGCTTGGTCGCTCACCGAGTCGACATCGGCCTGGCTGACGCTTGCGGTGCAGTTGGGGTTTGTCGTCGGCGCTCTCGCCGGGGCCGTCACGGGACTCGCCGACGCCGTACCCGCCCGCTATCTCTTCGCCGCCACAGCCCTCGCCGGTGCCGGGCTGAACGCTGGTCTTGTCGGCCTCGATGGAAGCGACACGACCGTTGCGATCGCCCTCCGCTTCCTCACCGGTGTGGCGCTGGCGGGTGTGTACCCCAGCGGTCTCAAGATCATC
>JBFISM010000021.1:0-35164 GCA_041608535.1 Acidimicrobiia bacterium | reverse complement strand
CACGTTACGAGTTTCTCGAGGTGCGCCGGGCGGCGCTCGCTCTCGGGCGGGAGGTGGAGCGGCGCCGGCCCGACATCGTGACGACGCAGTGGTGGAAGGAAGACCGCCACGGCGTGTTCGTCGACTACAACCAGAACAGCCGGGACCACACGCTGGCCAGCGCTTACTCGGTACGGCCCACCGGGTGGGTCTCGGCACCGCTGCTGTGGGAGGAGGTGCCGGAGGCCGAGCTGGCCGACTTCCCCATGGATCGCTTCGCTGTTCGGTACGAGAAGCTGGGGGACGTGATGGCCGCGATCGACGACACGGCGTTCTCGCTCGACGGCCTGTTGGAGCACTCGTTTCGGGATGAGGCCGGGGATCTCGGCGGAGACGCCTGGCCGCCTAACTTCGGGAAACCCCGCGGCCGCCGCAGCTGGTGGCCGGTCGACTGAATCAACTCGCGGTCGGCTGGGCCGGTTCGAACAGAGCACCCGTCAGGCGTACCAGCACCGGGCCGAGAGCGGCGGTGATGAGCACATACGCGGCTGCGAGCACGGCGAGGTCGCGCCGCAGTCCGGCCGACACCCCGAGCTCGGCGATGATTATCGAGAACTCGCCACGGGACACGAGCAGCGTCCCGATTCGGGCCCGTCCGACCACCCCGAGCCCGATACGCCGCCCGGCGTACCATCCGGTGCCCAGCTTGGTGAGCGAGGTGACAACGGCCAACCCGACGGCGAGCCACATCACGTCGCCGAGCGCGGTGAAGTCGACCTGGAACCCAAACAACACGAAGAACGCTGCGGCGAAGAAGTCCCGCAACGGGTCGATCTGGCGGCTCAGGGCATGAGAGGCGCGGCCGGACACGGCGAGACCGGCGAGGAACGCACCAACCGCCGCCGACACCTGGATGCTCTCGGCAGCTCCGGCGGCGAGCAACGACAGCCCGATGAGCCCCAGCAGCAGCTTCTCTCCCTCGTGGGAGAACAGCCAGTGGCTGATCCGATCACCAAACCGCAGGTTGAGCACGATGGCGGCCACCACGAGGACGGCTGCACCACCGAGCGCCACCATGGCAGAGACGAACCCGGTACCGACGATGAGCACACCCACCAACGCCAGGTATCCGGCCATGACGAGATCCTCGACCACGAGGATCCCAATCGTCTTCGAGGCCTCCGGCGTCTTGGCCCACCCCATGTCGGAAATGAGCCGGGCGACGATCCCGGAGGACGATATGTAGGTGATGCCACCGAGCATGATCGCCACCACTCCTCCCCAACCGGCTACCAGCCCGACGATGAGTCCCGGGGTGAAGTTGAGGGCGAAGTCGACCGCCCCGGAGGGCAGCGTGATCCGCAGCTGGCTGAGCAACTCCGACGCCGAATACTCCAGCCCCAAAGCGAACAGGAGCAGCACCACACCGATCTCGGCAGCAACCTCGATGAACTCGAGACTCCCCGCCAGCGGTAGCGGCCCGTCTTCCCCAAACACGAGCCCGGCCGCGAGATACAGCGGCACGGGCGAGAACGACAGTCGCGTCGCAAAGTGCGCCAGAAACGCCAGAGCGATCAACAGACCGCCGAGCTCGAGAAGGATCGATTGCGTCATCGCCCGCACCGACTAGGTCGACCGGAACATAGTTGACGAAGTCCTGCCCTGTTTGTCCCCACGCACAGCAACGGGGACAGACCGGCAAAAGAGCCGTCGGACCTACTCGCATGGCGCGGGATCGGGTATACGGTGCGTGATGTGAACCGCTTTGCCGCGCTCTGTTTGCTCGCGCTCGTCGTGGCTGCTTGTTCGTCGTCGGACGGCGCCGACTCGACGACGACGCGTCGCGTGGCGACGACAGCAGCGGCGACAACTGCAGCACCGACAACCACCTCCACGACGGAGTCGCCCGTTCTCGACACGAGGGACCTGTTCACCCAGATCTCGCCGTCGGTGGCCTTCATCACCACCGACACCGGCACCGGGAGCGGTGTGCTCATCGAGGGTGGCTGGCTCGTCACCAACGCCCATGTGGTGTGGCCGTTCGACGAGGTACGTGTGGTGTTCCCCGACGGAGACGAGATCAATGCGGCCCCCGTCATGCGGAGCAACGTGTACGAAGATCTGGCCGTGATCGGTCCGCTCGATGTCTCGGCACCACCCCTCACCATGCCCGTCGAAGATGACTATGCCGTGGGCGACACGGTCTACCTCGTCGGCTACCCGGGAGAGGTGGAGCGCTTCCCGACACCCGCCATCACCCAGGGCGTCGTTTCCCGGGTGCGCGAATGGGAGCAGGCGGACATGACATTCATCCAAACGGATGCGCTCATCGCCGGTGGACAGAGCGGCGGAGCCCTCGTGTCGAGCCAGGGTGAGCTGATCGGTATCTCCGGTCTCGGCGGGTTCACCGAATCCAACTTCGCTCTGGTCGCCGCTGGTGAAGATCTGGCGCCCCGGGTGCAGCAACTGCTCGACGGCGACACTCCCGATCGCTTCGACGGCACGCTTCCCCGCCAAGGAAGCGCCGCCACCGAGCACGCCGTCGATCTTGCGTCGGTGTGGCACGGGGCCGTCTTCGTTCTCAACGAGCCGGACGGAACCGATGTCTCCATCGAACTCGACAGCGCCAACCATTCCGTCGATCTCACCGACTCGATCGGCTTCTCGCTGAGTACGGATGAGCAGCTCGGACCGCGGATCGAGGCCACGACGGAGTTCGACGAACCCCATTTCGTGTTTGTCAGCTCCAACGACGTCGGACCGAGTGGTGTCGTCGTCAGCTCCAGCCACCCGTTGAGTCCGCTCGTCGACCCCGACGACGACAAGCAGGTGAACCCGGGTGTCACCGTACGGGGCGTGCTCGATGTTTCTGGCGATCTCGACGTCTACCGCATCGACCTCGCCGAGGGCGAGAACATCCTCGTCAGCGTCGACGGTCTGTCCGACATGGTTCTCTGGGTAGACCAGATCGGCAATCCGGACGATTCGCTCGGGTTCGACGACGACTCTGGCGGCGGTCTCTACGGCACCAGCGCAGAGATCGACTTCACCGCTCCCGCCGACGGCGAGTACCTGATCCTCATCACGGACGTGCTCTTCGAGCCCGGTGTGGGCTACATCCTCACGGTGGAGTGAGTCCCCGCACCCCAGTGCCGGATTGGGTACGGTGCCTGTGATGGACAGCCGCTCCGAGCGCAACGCCGCGCTCCGCAAGGCATACGACGACGACGTGGCTCGCCGTGGTGCCATAGAGCTGGACACCTGGCGTATCGACACCGTCGAGCAGTGGCTGCAAGGCATTCCCGACCGGGCACGCATCTTGGAGTTGGGAGCCGGTACGGGCCAGATGGCGAGCCACGTCGCCGATCTCGGCTACGAGGTTGTCGCCATCGATCTTTCGTCCGCCAACGTCGCCGCAATGCGCGATAGGGGCGTGACCGCTCACGTGGCTGACTTCCTCGACCTGCCCTTCCCCGATGCATCGTTCGACGCCGCCTTCGGGATCAACTCTCTGCTTCACGTGCCCAGCGGTGAGCTGCCCGACGTGTATGGCGAGATCCGCCGGGTGCTCGTCCCGGGCGCCTCGCTGCTCGTGGTCGTGTGGGGCGGTGAGGATCGAGCCGGGCAGTACGACGATGACTGGCTCGACCCGCCCCGCTTCTTCAATTTCCTCAGCGACGATTCGCTACGGACTCAACCCACGCCCGGCTTCGAGAAGATCGAGATGTACACGCTCCCGATCCAATCCAAGAACCTCCACTCGCAGGTGCTCATCCTGGAGGCGAGGTGACCGACGGGCGGCGGGACGACTTCGCAACTGCGGTGATCGCCGTCATCGAAGGACTGGAACCCGGCGAGGTGATGAGCTACGGCGAGGTCGCCGCCGAAGCCGGGTTCCCGGGTGCCGCGCGGGCCGTGGGCAACTTGTTGCGAATCACCCCCGGGCTCCCCTGGTGGCGCATCGTCACCGCGACCGGCCGGCTGGTCCCATCGCATACCCAGGAGCACGCCCAGCGGCTGCGCGCCGAAGGCGTACGGGTGCGTGATGGCCGGGTGATCCGGACGTGATTCGCCGAGTGGAGATCCACGACCTCTACCCTCAGCGCCATGTTCTCGATGCCGGAGCTGATCGGACGTAAACGAGACGGCGAGGCACTCGCCGGCGATGAGCTGCGCTGGATCGTTGCAGAGTTCACGCACGAGCAGCTGCCGGACTATCAGGTGTCGGCGTTTCTCATGGCGGTGCTGTTCCGAGGCATGACCGACGATGAGCTGGCAGCGTGGACCGATGCGATGCTCCACTCGGGGGATGTGCTCGACTTCTCCCACGTCGCAGCACCCAAGGTGGACAAACACTCCACCGGCGGTGTCGGTGACAAGGTGAGCATCCCGCTCGCCCCGATCGTCGCCACGTGTGGGGTGGCGGTGCCCATGATGTCGGGCCGAGGATTGGGACACACTGGGGGCACGCTCGACAAGATCGAATCGATACCGGGGTTCCGCACACAACTCGACCCACCGGAGTTCCGCGCCGTGCTCGAGCAACACGGCATGGTGCTCGCCGGACAGTCGCACACGCTGGTTCCGGCCGATCGCAAGCTGTACGCCTTGCGTGACGCCAGCGGAACCGTGCCCTCGGTGCCCCTGATATCCAGTTCGATCATGTCGAAGAAGCTGGCAGAGGGGCTCGATGCGCTGGTGCTGGATGTGAAGCTAGGTGCGGGTGCCTTCATGAAGACGGTGGAAGATGCCCGGCTGCTCGCCGAGACGATGGTGGGGATCGGGACGTCGCACGACACTCCCGTCGTTGCGCTGCTCACCGGGATGGACCAGCCGCTGGGTCGGGCCGTGGGCAACGCCAACGAGATCGCCGAGTCGATCGACGTGCTGGAAGGTGGCGGACCGGCCGACTTGGTGGAGATCACCAGCCGCCTCGGCGCGGAGATGCTCATGGCCGGGGGCCTCTACGACGACGCAGGTGCCGCCTGCGCAGCGATCGACGCCGCCATCTCGAGCGGTGCTGCCGCCGAGAAGCTGGCCGACGTCGTCGCCGCGCAGGGCGGCGATCCCGCCGTCCTGACCGACCGCTCGCTTCTTCCTGCGGCCGCTCACGAGCACGTCGTCGAGGCGACGAGCGATGGTTTCGTCACCCGCTGCGATGCCCTCGACATCGGCATCGCGTCGGTGCGGCTCGGGGGCGGGCGCTCGCACGTAGACGATCCGATCAACCACGCAGTGGGCATCATGGTGCATGCCAAGGTGGGGGACGAGGTCGAGTCCGGCGACCCTCTGGCAACGGTGTCATACGCAGACGAGGGCCGGCTGCACCGCGCCCTCGAGCTGCTCGATGGAGCCTGGGAGCTCTCCGCACATGCCCCGGAGCCGATGCCACTCGTCATCGACACGATCAGCGGGTGAGCCGGCGAACGGACGCCGCATCGCCACCGCTACGCTTCGGCCCCGATCACATCGCCCGATGACACGAAGGCACATGGCCCGATGACACGAAGGCAGGAAGACTGGTGACGACCATGAGGACGACGGCATGAAGATCGCCGTCTGTGCCAAGCAGATACCCGACCCGGCGACACCCTATGAGCTCGATCCCGTGACGCACTGGGTGGTGCGTCCCGCAGACCAGGTGCTCGACGACACCGATCGCTACGGCATCGAGATCGGTCTCCAGCTGGCCGAAGCCGAAGAAGGCTCGACGGTCACCGTGTTCTCCATGGGTCCGGCCGGATCGATGCAGGGCATCCGCCAAGCGCTCGCCATGGGCGCCGATGGCGCGGTGTTGATCGAGGACGAGGCACTGCGCGGCGCCGATGCACTCACCACGGCGCGGGCGCTGGCCGCTGCCATCGGCGATGGGAACTACGACATCGTCATCGCCGGCACCGAGTCCACGGATGGCTATACCGGCGTGGTACCGCAGCAGCTCGCCGAGCTGTTGGGTGTTCCCTCACTCACCTTTGCGCGCAAGGTGGAGCGCAATGGCGACGTCGTCAGGATCGAGAGACAGACGGCGACCGGGTACGACGTGGTGGAGGGCAGTCCCCCGCTGCTGCTGTCCGTGACTTCAGGCGTGGTCGAGCCCCGCTATCCGACGTTCAAGGGGATCATGCAGGCCAAATCGAAACCAGTCGAGACGGTCACACTCGCCGATCTCGGCGTCGTGGCCCACCGCCAGCAGGAGATCGAGCGCGTCGAGCCGGTGCCCGCCCGCGAGGCCGGCGAGGTGTTCGAGGACGACGGCACAGGTCACGAGAAGATCTTCGCGCTGCTCACCGAATTGAAGGTGGTGTGACGTGGCCGGGCTCGTCTTCGCCAGCGGAACAGCCGGTCCGGTGCCCAGCGCCGCCGCGGAAGCTCTGTCCAAGCTGCGGTCCCTCGGGGAGAGCGCCGATGTCTTCTACGTGGGGCCGGCGGCGGACGAGGCGTTCGCCGATCTCGGTGCCCACGGCGCAGGGGTGATCCATCACCTCGACACCGACCACGGGCTCCCCGCCGCCCAGGCTGCGGCTGCACTCGCCGATCTCGTTGCCGATGGTGGCTACACGATCGTGCTGTTCGGCATGGGCAACCTGGACCGGGACGTCGCCGGCCGCCTCAGCGCACGAACCGGCAAGCCGGTGCTGGCCAATGCCGTCGACGTTGCGATCGATGGTGGCGCCGTCACCATGGTCAACGAGATACTGGGCGGCACCCGGCGGGTGTTCACCGCGGTCACTGCGGCGGCGCCGGCGATCGTTGTGGCGCGGCCCAAGGCGTTCACCGCCGAGCCCGGCGATGGCGGCACGCCGGATGTGAAATCGGTCGCGATGCCCGATGTTGGGCACGCCGGATCGCTCACGGTGGTGGAGCAACACGCCGAGAAGTCCGAAGGGCCCGACCTCGCCGCGGCCGATGTCGTCGTATCGGGCGGGCGCGGGCTCGGCGAGGCATCGAAGTTTGCGATGCTCGACGAGCTGGCCCAACTCCTCGGCGGTGCCGTCGGCGCTACCCGGGCCGTCGTCGACGCAGGCTGGGTGCCGTATTCGTACCAGGTGGGGCAGACCGGTAAGACCGTCAAGCCCGACGTCTACATCGCCTGTGGAGTGTCCGGTGCGATGCAGCACCTGGTCGGCATGAAGGACTCAGCCACCATCGTCGCCATCAACAAGGATCCGGAAGCCCCGATCTTCGGTGTCGCCGACCTCGGCATCGTCGGCGACGTCCACAAGGTGGTCCCTGCCCTGATCGACGCGATCAAGGGGAGTTGACACCCGGGGGCTCCCTCTCACCGAGGTCCTCGGGACCGAATGAATGCGGAAACAGGTCATCGGATGAGTACGTCCGTGGTCCGTCCGTTGTCTCCACCACCACGGTGTCGATCCCGAACTCCCGCATGACTTGGCGGCAGTTGCCGCACGGGTAGACGTTCTCACCGTCGAGGGCGGCGACACCAATGGCCACCAGCTCGGTGGCGCCGTGGGCGATCGCGGTGGTGACCGCATTCACCTCGGCGCAGATCGTGGAGCCGTAGGCGGCATTCTCGACATTGCACCCGACGTGCACGGAGCCGTCCGCCGCCAGCACTGCGGCGCCAACCCGGAAGTTCGAATACGGGGCGTGGGCCCGCTTCGCCACCTCGCGAGCTGCGTCCACCAGCTCCTCGAGGTGGGGGTGATCGACCATCAGGCGCCGAGCAGGGCGTCGACGAAGTCGGCGGGCTCGAACGGAACGAGGTCTTCGATACCTTCGCCGACGCCGATGAACTTGACCGGGATCCCCAGATCACGCTCGACCGCAATCGCCATCCCACCGCGAGAGGTGCCATCGAGCTTCGTGATGACGATCCCTGTGACGCCAACCGCCTCGGTGAAGACGCGCGCCTGCTCGATGGCGTTCTGCCCAGTCGTGC
Source organism: Acidimicrobiia bacterium (assembly GCA_041608535.1). Lineage (GTDB taxonomy): Bacteria > Actinomycetota > Acidimicrobiia > Spongiisociales > UBA5794 > JBFISM01. The sequence goes on along the minus strand of JBFISM010000021.1, from coordinate 27,282 downwards.
CATCGATGACGAGCAAGATCTCGTCGATCTCTCCGGCCTCGCGCCGCAGCACTTTCGCCACCTTGCCGAGCTCGTCCATGAGATTCGCTTTCGAGTGCAGCCGACCTGCGGTGTCGACGATCACCCGATCGGCGCCGTCGTTCTTGGCGTGGTGAAAAGCGTCGTAGGCAACCGACGCCGGATCCGCACCGGGCGTCCCGCCGATCACCGGAACTCCGACCCTGCTTCCCCATGTCTTGAGCTGATCGCCGGCCGCGGCGCGGAAGGTGTCGGCTGCACCGAGGATCACCTTCTCCCCGTGTGCGGTGAACTGTGCCGCCAGCTTGGCGATCGACGTGGTCTTGCCGGTTCCGTTCACCCCGACGACGAGTATGACCGAGGGGTCGGTGGACCGCAGGATGCTGCGTTGCTTGCCGGCGAGCAGGTCGACGAGCCGCTGCTCGAGCGTGCTGCGGGCGGCATCACCGTCGACGGGATTGGCCGCCCGTACCTCCTGCACCACTTCCTCGGCCGTGGAGATGCCGAGGTCCGCAGCGACGAGGGTGTCCTCGAGGTCGTTCCAGAATTCGCCGTCGAGATCGGAGCGGCGCATGAGCCCACCGAGGCTGCCGGTGAGCGCCTGGCGAGTCTTCTCCAGGCGGGCACGTAAGCCCGGTGGCGCCGCCGGGGGCCGCGTCTCCGGCCGGGTGCGCACCGAGTCGCGCGTGATCTCGGTCGTTCCGCCGCGGCTTCTGACGAGGACGAAGCCGATCGTCGCGATCAGGACGACCGCAACGACGAGGATGATGGGGAGCAGATCCAACCCGACCTCCGGGATCTCGAGAAGATGTGCCTGGCGTCGCCGGAATGCTACCTGTGCCCGGCCGGTGCTCGTTCCAGCCGCTTCGACAGCACCTGCGAAGACTCGCCCGGCTCCATGGTGACTCCATAGAGAATGTCCGCCGCCTCCATGGTCTGCTGCTGGTGGGTGATGATGACGAGCTGGGCGCTCTCCCGCAAGGTGTCGACCAGCCGCAGGAACCGGCGGAGGTTGGCGTCGTCGAGCGCTGCCTCGACCTCGTCGAGCACGTAGAACGGGCTGGGTCGGGCCCGAAACACTGCGAACAGAAACGCCAGCGCGGCCAACGATCGCTCGCCACCCGAGAGAAGCGACAGCCGCCCAACCTTCTTCCCGTGCGGCTGAGCGTCGATCTCGATGCCCGTATTGAGCAGGTCGTCCGGATCGGTCAGACGTAACCGGCCCCGTCCTCCAGGAAACACGAGACCGAAGTTCTCCTGGTAGAGCGCCGAGATCTCGTCGAAGGCCTTGAGGAACAGGCTGGCCATCTCCTCATCGAGCGCCTTGATGACCTTGCGCAGTTCCCGCCGTGATTCTTCGAGATCGCCGAGCTGACTCTCGAGCAGCTCGACGTGCCCGGCCATCTCCTCATACTCGGCGGCCGCGAGCGGGTTGATCGGACCCATACGCTTCAACTCGGCCTCACGGGCGGCGAGCAACTCGTTTGGATCGATGTTGTCGTCGAGATGGGGCCGCGGGGCAGCGAGAGCTTCCTCTTCACCGGCGTCGGCGTCCCGACGCAGACCTTCAGCCACGCTCTCCAGCTTGACCCGTAGCTCGGCGAGCTCGATCGCACGTTGGGACACCCGGTCCTTTGCGGTGCTCACGGACCGCTCCAATTCACGCTGTCGGTCGTATGCCTCGCTGAGTCGATCGTCGGCGAGGCCCGCTTGCCGGCGCAGCATGAGCTGCCGGCCACGCAAGGTCTCGATGTGACTGCGAACGATGTCGGCGCTGCGGCGGGCCCGGGTCTCGGTCTCCTCGAGTGCGTCGATCTCGCCGGAATCGTGGGGAACGACTCCGAGAGTTTGCAGCTCCGTGACGATGGCCTCGATGCGGTGCCGGCTCAAACGGAGCCGCTCTCCGCTCGAGACGACCGCTGCCGTGGCTTCGTCCCGCAGCCGTTGTGCGTCGCTACGGCGGGTGGCGACCTCCAGACGACGCCGGTTGAGGCGCTCCCAGGCCTCTTGACGCTTCTTCTCCTCGCCTTCGAACTCGTTGAGCTGGCGGCGGATCTCCGTCATGCGTTGCGATCGCAGCTTCTCGGCATCGCTGAGGGCGCGGGCCCGCTCGTCGAGACGGACTATCTCCGCATCGCCTTCCGCGCGCGCTCTGCCATTGATGGCCAGGGCCTCGGTCAAGCCGGCGAGGTGCGCCTCCAGTCGCTGGAGGTTCTCGAGAGCCGCCTCCTCCGCGGCGTGGCGGGTGACGTGATCGCGATCGGCGGTGCTGAGCCGGGAGCGCGCCCGGGCGGCATCTCGTTGGGCGATCTCGTGCTCGACGCTCGCAGCTTCGAGCGCTGCATGTCCGGCGCCGTCCGCATCGGCGAGGCGCATCCCGTTGACACTGATGAGATCGCCCTCGGGGGTCACGGCCCGCAGCAGCGGGTGCTTCTGGACGAGCTTCCATCCGGTGGTCCATCCTTCGACGATCACCACGTCGCCGAGCAGCCGCATCGCCAGATGGCGGGAAGCCGCGGACCCGAGCCGATCCACCAACGCTTCGCCGCCGAACTCAGCCGCAACGGCCCCTACGGATCCGTCTCCACTCGAAACCGCACCCACCAAGAGCGTCACCCCGCCAAATCCCTCAGATTTGAGCGTGCTGCTCACAGCGTGCATTGCGTCGGGACCGGACGTCACCAGTGCATCGGCCCAGGCACCGAGGGCGGCACCGACGGCTGGGGCGATTGCGACGGGCACATCGAGCTGAGAGACGACCGGACCGATGACTCCGTCGGCCTCGGATGCTCGGCGGCGTGCTTCCGGATCGCCCAGGCCGGCAATGGCGGCTTCCAGCGCTTCGACTTGCGCCGCAGTCCGGGCGACGGCGATCTGCGCGATGCGATCTGCTTCCTTGACCTGTTCCCGCGCCTCCCTGGCAATGTCGGCAGCCTCTTTGGCGTTCTCGTAGCGCTCCTGGGCGTCGACGACGCCGACATCGACCTGCTGGATCTCGGCGACGATGCTCTCGGCCTGGGTCTGCTCCTCACGCAGTCGGGTTTCGACGATCTCGCGACGCCGGGCGAGACTGTGCAACTCCCGGGCGTCCCTCTCGGCCGCCACTTCGAGTGCCCGCAGGTCGCCACGCAGGTTGGCGAGAAGCCCTTCGGCGGGAAGCTGCGCTTGCTCGGCGAGCGCCCGCTCCTCGTCCTCCAGCGCATGGAGCGTCACCTCGCGTCGCTGCGCCATCGCCTGGGCGTTGTGGTGCTCGCTTTCGAGGGCTTCCAGACTGGATTGCAGCTGGGCGAGTTCGCTCTCCAGGTCGGTGCGGCGCTGGCCGGCGTTCTCCAAACGGCTGCGCAGGGCGCTGCGCCGCTCCCGTGCGACCATGGCGATCTTCTGCAGCCGTTCCGCCGTCGTCTCCAGACGTGCGGCAGCGGCCGTGTCCCGCTCCAACGCGTGCCCTACCTCACCGGCGTCGCTTCGCAATGCCTCGAGCGAGGCAAGGAGTTCCTCCAGCTCCTCGCCGTCTCGGATGATGGCGGCGTCGAGCGATGCCTTCTCTTCCATGGCGGTGCGTTGCCGGTCTTGCATGCTGCGGAGCGCCGCACCACCGAGCCACAGCCGCAGCGCCCTGATCTCGTCCCGCACCGACTGGTGACGGGCGGCGGCGTTGGCCTGCCGTTTCAGGGGACCGAGACGGCGCCGTTCCTGCAGCAAGATGTCGTTGAGTCGCTCCACGTCGAGTTCGGTCTGCTCGAGCCGGCGCAGCGAGCGGTCCCGCCGGCCGCGATGTTTCGTGACACCAGCCGCTTCTTCCACGACCGCACGATGCTCGTCGGGTCGGGCACTGAGAATCTCGCCGATCTGTCCCTGGGACACGAGGACGTGCTGGTGACGGCCGACCCCGCCGTCGCTGAGAATCTCGTGGAGGTCGAGGAGACGGCATGAGGCGCCGTTCAACTCGTATTCGGAGGTGCCGTCGCGATACAGCCGCCGGGTCATCGAGATCTCGTCGAGGTCGAAGGGAAGGAAACGATCGGTGTTGTCGAAAGTGACGATCACCTCGGCGCGACCGAGTGATGGCCGGGTGGCCGTCCCGGCGAAGATGACATCATCCATCTTCTGGGTGCGCAGCACCGTGGTCGCCTGAGTGCCCATCACCCAGGCGATCGCATCGAGCAAGTTGGATTTCCCCGAGCCATTGGGTCCGACGACGACGTTGACCCCGGCCTCGAAGTCCAGCCGGGTCCTATTGGCGAAACTCTTGAACCCGACCAGAGACAGTGTCTTCAGGAGCACGGCGGGAGCATAGCTTGTGCCGAATCACACAAGTGGGATTACGAACCTTAGGTACGAGCGCGCGTTTTCCGCGCGCGACGGCCGAAAGTTCGACTCTGCTCCAGACGTCCTCGGATTCTTCCGGCTGTCGCGCGCGCTTTCCGCGCGCTGCAGCCTTAGGTTCGCATCAGACCTGACACACCGGGCACAGGTGTGTCGAGCGCTGGCGGATGACGGTGCGCTGGATGGGGGTGCCACAGGAGGCGCAGGGTTCGTGATCCCGGCCGTAGACAGAGAGACGCGCCGCGAACTCACCGGCACGACCATCGGGGAGCAGGTAGCGCATGTCGGAGAGTGACGTGCCGTTCCAGCGCAGGCCATCGGCGAGGGTGTCCGCGATGGCTGCCGAGAGACCGGCGCACTCGTCTTCGGTCAGCGTCCCGCCCTCTCGCCGTGGGTCGATCCCGGCCCGGAACAGCGCCTCGTCTGCGTAGATGTTGCCCACACCTGCAACTAGCCGTTGATCGAGGAGCAAGGCCTTGATCGGTGCGGTTCGTCCGGCGAGCGCTGCGGCCAGGTCGGCTCCACTCGGCGTGGCGGTGAACGCATCTGGACCCAACAATGCCAGCGGTGAGCTCGCCAGCTCATCCGGGGTGTAGACCGCCACGAAACCAAACGTACGCGGATCGATGAAGCGGAAATCGACCTGGCCGCCAAAGCGAACCACCACGTTGGTATGGGGATCCTCCGGCTCGCTGCGGTTTCCGATCCTGATCCGCCCCGACATCCCCAAGTGCGTCACCCACACGAGGTCGCGACTCAGTTCGGCCAGGAGGAACTTGCCATGCCGGCCGAGCTTGCGCACCGTGCGACCGGTGAGACGGCCGGCAAAATCGGCGGGATTCGGCTGCCGCCGCACCATACGGGGACGCCGCACCTCCACGTCCACGATGCGCTTGCCGACGATGTCCGGCTCGAGAAACCGTCGGGTCGACTCGACTTCTGGGAGCTCAGGCATCTGCGGCGAGACGATCGGCTGCCGACTTGGCTGCCGCCTGCTCGGCCCGCTTCTTGGACGTTCCGGCACCTTCCCCGAGGACATCGCCGGCTGCCAGCACCCGTGCCGTGAAATGCTTGGCGTGTTCCGGACCGGTCTCGCTGAGCTCGTACCGTGGCTTCAACCCGCGTCGGGCCAGCGTTTCTTGAAGTCTCGTCTTGTAGTCGCGGTGTCCCGGCGCCTCGGCACGCTCCTCGATGATGCCCTTCCAATGCTCGATCACGAGCTCCGCCGTGGCCTGATACCCGGCTTCGAGGTACATCGCACCCACCAGTGCCTCCATCACGTCGCTGAGCAGAGAGTCCTTGTCCCGTCCCCCGGTGAGATCTTCGCCGCGACCCAACAGCAGTGCCGGACCGACCTCGATCTCCCGGGCGAGACGCGCCAGCGTCCGCTCGTTGACCACGGCAGCTCGCACCTTCGCCATCTCCCCTTCCGACAATGATGGTTTGGTTCGAAAGAGGTACTCGGTCACGGCCAGCTGCAGAACCGCATCGCCGAGGAACTCGAGTCGCTCATAGGACTCCTCGAGGTTCTGCTCGCCCATGTAGGACCGGTGAATCAAAGCCCGCCGCATCATCTCGAGATTGCGGAAGTGATAGCCGAGATTGGCTTGCAGTTTGGCGATGACCCCGCTGTCCAGGTCGGTCATGAAACGATCGCACGCTCCTGGGTGAGTCCGGCCTCGATCTGGCCGGGGATGTCGTACTCGGCCCCTTCGACAGCGAGGGCGATGGCGTTGGCCACGGCCACCCGCGACGACGAGCCGTGGGCGATGACCACCATGCCCTTCACCCCGAGCAAGTAGGCGCCTCCCGTGGTCTCCGGGTCGAGACGGTGCCGCACCACCGACATCGCCGGCATCAAGCGTGCGGCGGCTTCGCCCAAGCCGGCCGAACCGATGGCGTCGGCGATGATGCCCTGCACCATTCTGGCCACGCCCTCGGCCGTCTTGAGGAACACGTTGCCCGTGTACCCGTCAGTCACGATGACATCGGCGGTGTCGGTGGCGACATCCCTTCCCTCCACGTTGCCGACGAAGCGAATGCCGCGCATGGAAGAAAGCACCCCATGCGCCTCCTTCTCCAGCTCGCGGCCCTTGCCCGCTTCCTCGCCGATGTTGAGCAGCCCCACCCTGGGCTCCTCGATGTTGAAGTGCGTGCGCACCAGCGCCGTCCCCATGACGGCGAACTCCGCGAGATGTTGCGCTCTGCAGGAGAGATTGGCGCCAGCGTCGAGCACGACCTTGTCATTCGGCATGAGCGTTGCGATCGCAGGCCGGCTGACCCCAGGCACCCGGCCGACGACGAAGGCTGCCGCTGCCAGTGCGGCTCCGGTCGAGCCCGCCGAAACAAATCCATCGGCATCCCCACCGGCGACGAGCCGGGCGGCGACGCTGATGGAAGCGTCCTTCTTGTCCCGCAGGGCACTCGTGGGGTCCTCTTCCATGCCGATCACCTGGGATGCGTTGACCACCTTCAGGTCAGGGGAGCCCAGGCCGTCTCCTGCGGTCTGCAAGATCATGTCGATCCGATTCGCATCACCGACGAGCGAGATCTTGGTGCCCTGACGCGCCGCAGCGACGGCGCCGTGCACTATCTCATCGGGCGCACGGTCGCCGCCCATGGCGTCGACGGCGATGCGGGGAGTGTCGATGATCAGCTCGGGAGAACTTCGCGGCCGTTGTATGTGCCGCACTCGACACACGCACGGTGCGGAAGGTGCTTCGAACCACATCGCTGACATGCGACCAGGGTGGGAGCGGCGACCTTCCAGTGCGCCTTTCGCCGCCGCGTCCTCGAACGCGACATCTTCTTCTTCGGAACGGCCATGACAAGCCCTCGCTTCGGTGATCAGTCTCCGGCGTCGAAAAGATCGTGCAGAACGGCGAACGGCGATGTGCGTCCTGGCTCGTCCGGAGTGTCGGTATTCAAGTCGGTTTCTGAGTGCTGCTCAAGTTCCGCACAGCCATCCGGGCAAGTGGCACGCCACGGGAGCTGGAGCATGAGTTCGTCGCGCAGGATGGGCTCGAGATCGACCTGCTCGCCTTGCAGCTCATAGCCGTCGTCACCTGCACTCCCCGGCGACTCGACGAGCTGGGCGATCTCGATCTCGGTCTCGTCGCGATATTCCTCGAGGCAGCGGGCACACGTGGTCTCGATCGTCGCCCGCAATGAGCCGCGAACCACGATGCCTCCCGAGGCGCCCGAGAGAACCAAGTCGGCGTCGATAGATGTGCCCGGGACGACCCCGGCGAAGTCGACACCCCAGTCGACCGGCGCCACCACCCGATGGGAGCGGCGCTTGCCGGAGGTCGCCAGCAGGTCGCCCACGTGCACGACGAAAGGAGATGCGACGGTCATGCGGGAATTGTACGGCCGGCGGGAGCGCCTGCCGTCACTGGCTGATCGGCGGCTCGGCAGGCGGCGGCAACGTCTCGTGGAGAGCGGCACGCGACTCGCGTATGTACCGCAACGCCTCGGCGAGCACCTCCTCCGACTCACCGAGATACCTCTCAGCGAAATCCTCCGCTTCGAGACGGATCCGCTCCGCCTCTCGTTCGGCGTTGCGCACGAGTCGGTTCGCTTCCTCCACGGCTTCCTGCATGACGTAGTGGTCGCTCACCAGCTGCTGCGACCGTTCTTGCGCTTTGCCCAGTACCTCGCGCGCCTTCTCATTGGTGCGTGCGATGTAGGTCTCCCGCTGACGAACCATCCATCGGGCTGCCCGTAGCTCCTCGGGGAGAGCCTCCTGCAGACCGCGCAGCTTGTCGACGAAGTCATCACGATGGAGCATCACGTTGGCTGACAGGGGCACCGGTCTGGCCTCTTCCACCTCGATGATGAGCCGCTCGATCATGTCGAGGATCTCTCCCGGCACCGGCGGCGGCGACGGTCGCTGCTCGTCAGTCATCGCTGAACTTCTCCTTCAACGCACGCGCTACCGGCTCCGGAACGAGTGTCTCAACCGAACCCCCGAGCGCCCCTACCTGCTTCACCAACGAAGACGACAGATAGCCATACTCCGGTTTGGTGGCGACGAAGAGCGTCACGATTCCCGACAGGTGACGGTTCATCTGCGACATCTGGAGCTCGTAGTCGAAGTCGGTCATGGCGCGCAGTCCCTTGACGATGACGTCCACTCCCTCGGCGGCGGCGTAGTCGACGAGCAGCCCGGTGAACGTGCCAAACCGCACGTTGTCCCAGCCTTCGCATGAGTCGGCGAGGAGTTGCAGGCGTTCCTCGGCACTGAACAGCGGCTCCTTCTCCGGGTTCTCCACGACGGCGACGAGCACGTCGTCGAAGATCCCCGCACAGCGCTCCACGACATCGAGGTGGCCCTTCGTGGGCGGATCGAAACTGCCGGGAACGAGTGCGGTTGTCACGCCGGAACCTCCTCGGTGGCCTCATACCGCCACAGCTCGGCATCACCGTACCGACGTCGCCACACGAGTGACAACGACCCCACCCGCTGCGGTAGCGCATCGCCGCGACGGCGGTGGACGACAACGCTTCCGTTCGGAGCCATCAGGCCGTCGATCCCCGCAAGCACACGCTGCACCGCCTCATCCTCCATCGCATACGGGGGGTCGACGAACACCAGGTCATACGGACGATGCGCTTCCACCTGGGAGTGGGCGAGACGCGTCGCATCGGAGGCGACGATGCTGCCGCCGAGCCCCACGGCTTCTATGTTCCTCTCGAGAACGGCCAACGCATTTCGATCGTTCTCCACGAAGATCACACCGCCGGCGCCCCGGCTCAGTGCCTCCAGTCCGATCGAGCCCGATCCGGCGAACAAGTCGAGCACGGCCGCACCTGGCACCAGAGCCGACAGCGAGGAGAACAGCGCTTCGCGCACTCGTTCCGTCAGCGGTCGTGTTCCGGCCTGGGGGGTGCCCAGCTTCCTGCCCTTGGCCCTGCCTCCGATGATGCGCATGCCCGGAGGTTACGGTTGTGGCGACCGTCAGCTCCGGAGGAGCCAATCGGCATCCTCACCGAGGAACGCTTCCACTTCGGTGCGTATCTCCATGTGGTCCTCCAAATCGGGGTCTCGCTCGACGAGGTCGAACGCTTCGCGCCTGGCTGCCGCCAACAGCTCCCGGTCCCGCAGCACGTCGGCCAGCCTGAGGTCCTTGAGACCTGCCTGACGCGTCCCGAACACCGTGCCCTGGCCGCGGATGCGCAGATCCTCTTCGGCGAGTTCGAAGCCGTCGTTGCTGGCAACCATCGCAGCAATGCGGGCCCTGCCATCAACGGTGCTGGGATCGGCGATGAGAATGCAGGTGGCTGGATGCCGTCCCCGGCCCACCCGTCCGCGAAGCTGGTGGAGCTGGCTCAGGCCGAAGCGGTCGGCATCCTCGATCACCATCACGGTCGCGTTGGGCACGTCGATGCCCACCTCGATGACCGTTGTCGCCACGAGCACGTCGATCTCTCCGTTGCGAAATGCCGACATCACCTCTTCCTTTTCCGTCGACCGCAGCTGGCCGTGAAGGAGACCAAGCCGGAGCTCGGACAGCACCCCTTGGAGACGGGCGTGCTCGGCGGTGGCCGAAGCCACCTCGAGCTTGTCGCTGTCCTCGACGAGCGGACACACCACACAGGCCTGGCGACCGGCCGCAACCTCGCGACGGATGAGGTCATACACCCGGTCGAGATCCCGGGAGTCACCGACGACGTGCCGGGTCCGAACCGGGGAGCGGCCCGGCGGCATCTCGTCGAGCACCGACACGTCGAGATCGCCGTACAGCGTCATCGACATCGTGCGTGGAATCGGCGTGGCCGTCATGATGAGCAGATCGGGGTCGTAGTCGCTCGCTTTCTCCCGCAGCTCGACACGCTGAAACACACCGAAGCGGTGCTGCTCGTCAACCACTGCCATCCCGAGACGGTGGAAATGCAGCCCCTCTTGGATGAGGGCGTGTGTCCCCACGACGAGGTCGACCGTGCCGTCGCCGATCCATCCCACCACGTCGCCACGGGAGGCGTCTTCGACGAAGTTCACTGCGGCGTTGCTCCCGGTGAGCAGTGCCATCGTCACCATCGCCCGCTCGGCGGTGTCGGCGACGTCGGCGTCCGCATCCGTGTCCCCTCGATGGGTCGGCGCATCGAACAGCGAATCCTGGACGCGGGTCGAGCCAGCTGCCCACTGCGAGGGTTGCATTCCCGCCGCAGCGATGAGGTCCGTCATACCGAGGTAATGCTGTTCTGCCAGCACCTCGGTCGGCGCCATGACCGCACCCTGGTATCCGCTCTGCACCGCGGTGAGAAGGCCGGCAACAGCGACCACCGTCTTGCCCGAGCCCACCTCGCCCTGAAGGAGCCGGTGCATCGGGTGCGGGTTGACCATGTCGTGCTGGATCTCGGCTACGGCACGGCGCTGGGCCGGCGTGAGGTCGTACGGAAGTGCGCCCAGAAACCCAGCCACGAGGTCACCGTCCTTGCTGTGGGCGATCCCGGTCGCCTCGTCGCGCTGCGTATGCTTGCGCAGCGCCAAGGCGATCTCGAGGCGGAACAGCTCATCGAACACGAGCCGGCGCCGCGCCGCCGCCACATGTGCCAGCTCATCGGGAAAGTGGATCTGATCGAAGGCCGTCGACCGATCCATGAGATCGAGCTGATCCAGCACGTCCTCGGGCAGTATCTCGTCGATGGGCTGCGAGCGCGTGAGCGCGTTGGCGATCGCCTTGCGCATCCCGTGAGCGTTGATCTTGCCCACGGCCGGATGCACCGGCACCACCCGACCCGTCGTGAGCTGATCCTCCATCTCCTCGAGGTGATCCAGGTCGGGGGACTTCATGTGCAACCGGCCCTGCACCATCTCGATCGTTCCCGACAGGGCGATCTGCTCACCCTCCCGAACCCTGATGTACGGGTTCCAGATCGTCGCCCACAGCGAGCTGGTGCCATCGGTTATGCGGATGATCGTTCTCTTCTTCTTCTTGCCGTAGCGGTTCTCCTTCACCGACATCACGATGCCCGCCACCGTGACCTCCTCCTCGAGTGGCACGGCGCCGATATCGAAGAGCTGGCTGCGATCGATGTACCGGCGCGGCACGTGCAACAGCAGCTCGGCGACGGACCGGATTCCGGCCTTGGCCAGCATCTTGCTCCGGGCGGTGCCGACGTTCTTGACGAGGTCGACCGGTACCCCGGCCAGGTAGCTGAGAGGTCGTCCCGGCATCTCGACTCAGCGTATCCCGAGGATGTGACAAGATCCGAACGTCACTGCGCCGTCCACCCGCCGTCGACGCTCAGCACGCTGCCGTTGACCATCGCACCCGCCTCGGACGCCAGATAGACGACGGCGCCGGCCACATCGGCGATGGTGCCCACCCTTCCTATCGGAATCCTCGCCTCCACACTCGCTCGGTATTCGGGCTCATCGAGTCGCTCCGCAGTGCCCGGGGTGTAGATGAAGGTCGGCGCCACCGCATTGACGGTGACACCGCGCTTGCCCCATTCCAGGGCCAGCACCCGCACCAGCTGGTTCACACCACCTTTGGATGCGGCGTAGACCGCATGATGCACGATGCCCACCTCCCCGGCTTGCGAGCTGATGGCAATGACTCGCCCCTGTCCCCGATCCAGCATCCGCCGACCGGCCGCCTGCATCGTGAAAAAGAGCCCTTTGAGGTTGACATCCATCATGCGGTCCCAGTCCGCTTCGGTCACCTCGGTTGCCGGATGATTGTCGCCGAGCCCGGCGTTGGCCACCAGCACGTCGATCCCGCCGAGGCGGCTGGCGACCGAATCGAACACGTCGTCGATGGCGGAGAGGTCGCTGACGTCGAGGGCCCAGCCGTGGGCGGCACCCCCCTGCGCCTCGACCTCGCCGGCGATGGCAACAGCCTCAGCGCCGTTTCTCGCCGTGACCGCAACGGTGGCGCCGGCCGCTGCAAGCGCATCGACGAGACCGCGCCCGATGCCCCTGCTCGATCCGGTGACCAGCGCAACTCTTCCGTCGAGGCGGAACGATGGAAGATGGTCGCTACGCATCCCCTCACCGTAACCGGTGTCGGATCGGGCCACCGTCGCATCGGACGTCTTGCCCGCACGCACCGGCGATACTACGGCGATGCGGATCTGGCTGGCAATCGGTGCAGCGGCCTTGGGCTGGGGCACGTCGGCTCCGGCGACTCGGGCTGCGCTGGCCACGGGAATCCCGCCCATCGGATTGGCGGCGATGCGCACGCTCATCGCCGCGTTGGTGGTCACCGCCATCGTGTACGGCACCGGTCGGCCCTATCAGGCAAGAGCCGCGAGCTGGAAGATGGGAGCGATGATGGGCACCGTGAATCTGGCTGTTCCGTTCGTCACCACGACGATTGCTCTCCAGTACGCCTCCTCCGGGTTCAACGGGTTGCTCATTGCCCTCGTTCCGATCGGAACTGCGGTGCTGGCGCATTACGTGCTGCCGGATGAACCCATCTATCGAGCCAAGGTGACCGGTTTGTCGATTGCATTTGTCGGCGTGGTCTTCCTGCTGGCTTCCGGTGACAGTGGACTCGCCACCGGGGGCCGCCCGCTCGTCGCCGCACCTCTCACGGTGATCGCAGTCGTCTCGATCGCCTATGCAGGGATTTATGCCAAACAGCGCCAGGAGCATTTCGATCCCGTCCGTCTCACGGGGATGCAGCTCATCGTCGGCACAGCCTGGGTGGTTCCACTCGCCCTCATCACCGAGGGGGCGCCACCGGTACCGACCCTGTGGGGGTGGATGCTGGTCGGGTACGTGAGCATCGCCGGCTCGGTGCTGCCGTTCCTGTTCTTCTACTGGGTACTGCAGAGGACGACCACCACCGTCGCCTCGCTCACCGCATACGTGGTCCCGCTCATCTCGCTCGTGTCCGGGATCGTCTTGCTCGACGAGAGGCTCGATCCCGGCATTGCCGTCGGCGGTGCGCTGATCATCGCCGGCCTCGTCGTCATCGATCGGTTCGAACGTCGCCGCACGCTCGTGACCACGCGGGTGGTCGGGTAGCCGGCAACCGCCGACCTAGCCTGTCCCGTCGATGGCAGTGCCGATGCCCACTCGCGAGATACTCCGCCGTTCTCCTCGTCTCATGATCGGCCTGATCATCTTCGGCGTCGGCACCGGGATGCAGGTGGAGGCCGAGCTCGGGCTGTCGCCGTGGGATGTCCTCCATCAGGGCATCGCGCGCAACACCCCGCTGACCATCGGGGTTGCCGTGATCTTGGTGTCTGGTCTGGTGCTGCTGTTGTGGATCCCGCTGCGCCAGCGGCTCGGTGTCGGCACTATCGCCAACGCCGTCACCATCGGAATCGCTCTCGACGCCACCGTCGCCGTGCATCCCACACCGTCGGCGCTGTGGTTGCGTTGGGTGGTACTGCTCGCCGGCATCGTCTTCGTTGCTTTCGGCAGCGGCGTATACATCGGGGTGCGGCTCGGGCCCGGACCACGCGATGGGCTCATGACCGGGATCGCCGCCCGCCGCTGGTGGGGTCGTAGTGTCTCGATCCGGGCTGCTCGGTTTGGCATCGAAGCCACCGCACTCGTGGTTGGTTGGTTCCTCGGGGGCACCGTCGGTCTCGGCACGGTGGCCTTCGCCGTGCTCATCGGTCCCCTCGTGCAGTTCTTCCTCGAAAAGCTCGACATGGGATTCCACGAGACCGGGATCATCCCGGCGCCGAAACGGCTGTAACCACAGTCTGCGAGCGGTCACGTGGTCACTGCTACACTCCCGCAGCGCAGCTCGACGGATGCGTCCGGGCCGCAGCCTCAGGAGGTCTCCCTTTCATGTCTTATCGATGCGATGTGTGCGGCAAAGAGCCGTGGGTGGGCAAGCAGGTGAGCTTCTCCCACAAGCGGTCGAGCCGGCGCTGGTTGCCCAACATCCAGAAGATCCGGGTCAAGCACGGCAACAACTCGAAGCGGATGCGTGTCTGCACATCGTGCATCAAGGCCGGCAAGGTCGAGAAGGTCTAGCAGATGCAGGGCGTCGTCAAGCTGTACGACCCGGAGACCGGTTTCGGCGTCATCGTGCTCGACGAGGACCGTTCCGAGGTGCTGCTCCGTCCCGGCTCGCTGGCAGGATCATTGTTCCGCACCCTGCGTCAGGGCCAGCGTGTCGTCTTCGAGGTGGAAGAAGACGGCGACAAGCGCTACGCCCATACGCTCCGCTTCGGCTCCGATGGCTACTGAACAGTCGCCGGTGCAACACAGCGGATAGACTCACACCACTGACCCCCCGTTTCTTGGAGGACCGCCACATGGTCGAGGCATACGTGCTCATCCAAACCGAAGTCGGCAAGGCCGCACAGGTGGCCGAGGAGATCGCCAAGATCCCCGGCGTCATCAAGTCCGAGCCGGTGACGGGCCCCTATGACGCCGTGGTCAACGCCCAAGCCGACGACGTAGACGCCCTCGGGAAGCTGGTCGTCGCCCATATTCAGGCCGTCCCCGGCATCACTCGCACCCTGACCTGCCCCGTGGTGAGTCTGTAGACGGGGAGCAGAGCCAAACTCTAGGAGGGTGCGCCGATAGGCGCAGACTCGGTTGCATGGGCACGGGACCCAGGCAACACCGCGATGAGCCGCCAGGCGAAGAGCCAAGAGACAGGCTGCAGTGCGCGCTGGGCGCGCCTCATGGCCGAAAGTTCGGTGCAGAGCGCTCAGTGGAGCGCAAGGTCGACGAGCGCGCTACACAACTCCGGGTAGGTCATGCCCGTTGCCATCCACATCTTCGGAAAACCGGAGATCGGCGTGAAACCGGGCATCGTGTTGACCTCGTTGAGGAGGAACCCGTTCTCGGTGAGGAAGAAATCGATCCGAGCGAGACCCTCGCAACCTACAGCCGTAAATGTGCGTTCGGCGAGCAGCCGGACATCGGCCATCTGCGCAGGCGTGAGATCGGCGGGAGCAACGAACTTGCTGGTCTCGTCCACGTACTTGGCGTCGTAGTCGTACCAGCCGCTCACCAGCACCACTTCGCCGGCAACCGACGCCCGTCCGTCGAGCACGGCCACCTCGATCTCGCGTCCGGTCATTGCCGTCTCCACGACCACCTTGTCCCCGTAGTCGAAGGCGAGCTGGATCCCTTCCTTGAGCGACGCCTCCGTCGCACACTTGGAGATGCCCACCGACGAGCCGAGTTCGGCCGGCTTCACGAACACGGGCAGACCGAAGTCCCCGACGATGTCATCGACCACGGCCCCAGGGTCATCGAAATCGGGACGACGAACCACCTTCCACGGGATGGTCGGGATGCCGGACTGGCTGGCGATCTGCTTGGTGAAGTCCTTGTCCATCGCCACTGCAGATGACTTCACCCGACATCCGACATATGGGATCCCGGCGATCTCGAACACCCCCTGGATGGTGCCGTCCTCGCCGAACGGACCGTGCAGAACCGGAAAGACAACGTCGAAGTCGTACACACCTTCCGGCGCTCGCAGCCTGCCTGCGGGCAGCTCGAGATGGACCGACTGCCCTGCCGCCTCGAAGGGATCGCGGTCAGCGTCAGCGAGCCACCAGCGACCATCCTTGTCGATGCCGACGGGTACGACGTCGTGTCCCCCCTCGCGCAGCGCGGCGGACACTGCAACCGCGGACACGCAGGAAACCTCGTGTTCGGCCGATCTCCCCCCAAACAGCAGCAACACCGTCGCCATGCCGTGGAGGTTACCGACAGGTTCCAGATGTGCGGCGCATTCTGCTTCGAAGCAACGCTGCGAGGAGAATGGCTATCGGCAGCCGTTCACTAAGTGAGGCGGCGCCACGTCAACTCGAACTTTCGGCCAGAACGCGCGCTTTCCGCGCGCTGGAACCTAAGGTTCGCCGACTTCGCCGACCTCGCTGCCACCCCCGGTGGCAACGGCGTGGAAGCCGCCGTCGACGTGGATCACCTCGCCCGAGGTCATCGGGGTCCAATCGGAGAGCATCACCGCCACCATCTGGGCAACGGGGGTCGGGTCCGATGTGTCCCACCCGAGCGGCGCCCTCTCCCCCCACACCGCATCGAAAGCGGCGAAGCCGGGGATCGACTTGGCCGCCACGGTGGTGAGCGGCCCCGCCGAGACCGCATTCACCCGGATGTTGTCGGCGCCCAGATCCTTGGCCAGATATCGGGTCACCGCCTGCAAGCCTGCCTTGGCGACCCCCATCCAGTCGTACGCCGGCCACGCCTGGGAGTTGTCGAAGTCGAGTGTCACCAGCGCTCCACCCCCGGCTCTCTGCAGGAGCGGACGCAGCCCGACAGCCAGCGTCTTGTAGGAGAACGCAGACGTGAGGAAGGCAGTCGCCGCACTCTCCGCCGGGGTGTCGAGGAACCTGCCGCCCAGCGCATCGTCCGGAGCGAAGGCGATGGCGTGCAGCGCGCCATCACACGCCCCCCAACGCCCGTCGAGGTCGCCAACCAGCGCATCCATGTGAGCCTGATCGTTGATGTCGAGCTCCAGCACGTCGGGTGGATCGGGAAGCCGCTGCGCAGAGCGCTCGGTGAGCCGCATGCCCCGTCCGAACCCGGTGAGCACGATCTCGGCACCTTGCTCCTGAGCGATCCGGGCGGAATGCCAAGCAATCGATCCGTCGGTGAGCACCCCAGTGATCACCAACCGTTTCCCTTCGAGCAGCATGCGACCTCCCCGGGTCAACCGACGTTGGCCCAGGCGCGCAGCCCGAGCCCCATGACGAACAACATCAACAATCCGTACGACAAGGCATAGCGTCGCATCAGCTGCGCTCGATACACATACGCCAGCGCAAACGTGATGGCGATGACCACCCCGTAGAACACATGGAATCCGTCCCCGGGACGCAACCCGGTCTGCCACAGCCACACTCCGGCAGCCACCTGGATCAACATCACGACCGACGCAGCCCAGATCGCCCACCCGTACACCGGGGGACATGGCCGCTTGGTGATGGCGATACCCACCCCCCACAGCCCGGTGAGCCCGGTGACGGCAGTGGCGACGAAGAACCAATTCTCGTGGAAAGCGAGCATTGCGGGGAGGTTAGTGAGACGGCGTATCCGCACTAGGTGTGGTCGGTCGCGGGTCACGACCTGCATCGTCCATACTTGCTGTGTGATCGAGTTGACGCCACACGACATGGCGCACGGCGGGGAAGCAGTTGCCCGTCTCGACGGGAAGGCGTATTTCGTTCCTGGTGCGATACCCGGCGAGACCGTTCGGGCCGAGATCGTGCGGGACAAGGGGAACTGGGCGCGTACCACGTTGCTCGAAGTCGTCCAGGCGGCGGACAGCAGAGTCGACCCGCCGTGTCCCCATTTCGCACGGTGTGGCGGGTGTCAGTGGCAGTACATGAGCATCGACGCACAGACGGACTGGAAGCGATCGATCGTGCGCGGTCAGCTCCGGCATCTCGGCAAGCTCGAAGAACCGGAGGTGCGCACCACCATCTCCCCGGGGCCGCCATATGGGTATCGCAACCGGATGGACTTCAAGGTGGTCGAAGGCAAGCCGGCGCTCCATGCCGCACGATCTCACGACCTGGTTCCACTGGAGGTGTGTCTGCTGCTCCATCCAGCGCTTCGAGACATCTTCGACCGGCTCGGTGATCTCAGCGGGGTTCGCAGCGTCACCATGCGCACTTCTGTGACCCGAGGAGACTCGCTGGTCATCCTCACGGGTGACATCCCACCCCAGCACACCGAGTGGGGCTGCGCAGTAGCGCGGCGGTCAGGCGGTCACATCGAGTCCATCGTCGGCCAGACGCACCTCTACGAAGACATCGCCGGGGCGGAGCTACGAATCTCGGGCTCGGCGTTCTTCCAGAACAACACGGCCGGCGCCGAGGCACTGGTTCGGGAGGTGGCCAAGGCGGCCCAGCTCGCCCAAAACGACGTGATGCTCGATGCCTTTGCCGGTGGCGGATTGTTCGCCACAACACTCGGCGGTGGCATCACCAACGTGCTCGCCATCGAGCTGTCCGGCACTGCGGTCACCGATCTGCGCCACAATCTGCGTGCCAACGACATCTCGGCGCAGGTGATCGCAGGCGACTTCACCGCCGTCGTGGAGCAAGTCGACGAACCTTGGTCCGTCGCCGTCGTGGACCCACCGCGCACCGGGCTGGGTGAGGATGGCGTGGCGGCGGCGGCGGCCGCTGCACCAACCCGCATCGTGTACGTTTCGTGCGACCCCGCTTCCCTCGCCCGCGACGTTCGCTATCTCGCCGAGCACGGCTACCGGTTGGACTGGGTGCGACCTGTCGACTTGTTTCCGCAGACTTTCCACATCGAAAGCGTGGCGCGGTTCGTTCCCGCTGTCCCGAACCAGGAGGCCGGCTGACGCTACGGGCGAGGTGGATCGATATCGAGGGCCTGGGCGAGGTCGGCCATGAGATCTCCAGGAGCTTCGAGCCCAATGGAGAAACGGATCAGACCCTCCGGGGCGGCCGGATTCACCGAGCGCCGCCACTCCGCCAGCGATTCCACACCGCCCAGCGACGTGGCTTGCCTGAAGAGCCGCAACTTCTTCACGGCAGCCTCGGCCGCCGCACCATTCGCCAGCTCGATCGACAAGATCGCCCCAAAGTGGCGCATCTGCAGCTGGGCGACTGCGTGCTCCGGATGGCTCGCCAGCCCGGGATACCACACCTTGGCGACTCGCCCCTCGAGATAGCGGGCCACCTCGAGCGCCGTCTCTGCCTGGCGGTGCACCCGGAGCGGCAGGGTGCGAACACCCCGCAACGTGAGCCACACGTCCAGCGAGCCCGGGGTGGCGCCATCGACCATACGTCGATATCGGAACTCGTCGGCGAGGTCGGCAGCGCCGACCACGACCACCCCGCCCATGGCATCGCTGTGGCCGCCAATGAACTTGGTGGAAGAGTGGATGACGACGTCCGCGCCCAACGCCAGCGGCTTCTGCAGGATCGGGGTCGCAAAGGTCGAGTCGACCACCGTCGTCACGCCGCGCTGCTTCGCCTCATGGCTGATCGCAGCGATCTCGGTCACACGCAGCCGAGGATTCGACGGCGTCTCGATCCAAATGAGATCACCGTCCTCGAGTGCGTCGGCAGCAGCGATCTCCACCGCACCGGCTGCGGCCTCCTCGGCGACGAGCGCCCGCACCCCGTGGTACAGGTCCTCGGGGAGGGCGACGCGCCGCGGCCGGAAGTGACGCAGCACGAGCATGGCGGCTGACATTCCCGATGGCAGCACGACCGCATGGCCACCCTCGAGCGCCCCAAGCACCGCCTCGAGACGATCCGTGGTCGGGTGCTCAGACCGGCGGTACACGAACTCTTCCTGCCGTGACCGGTCGTAACTGGTCGCAGCGTGGATGGGTGGTGCTATCCCGGGTCCGTCGGCAAGCTCGCGGTCAGCGTGGACAGCAAGGGTGTGTGGGTCGAGCCAGGCATCGTCCGGCATGGCGCCAACCTACCGGCCCTTCGGCAGCGATGTGCCGAGCATCCCTGTTTGATCCGGCCGACCCATTGCGGAGTGCAACTACCGAGGCGTACCTTGGTCTCGCAAGGTACAGGACCATGTTTGCCAGCCCGGTGGAGGATCTGAGGCACCCGGTTTCTCTCTCTCCTCCTTCTCCCGGATTGTCCCTTCTCCGGGCTGGCGGCGGGCCTGGGCCTTACCCCCAAACCGTCCCCGTGGCGGTTTGGTGCGTCCATTTCTCGTCTCACAGCCGTTCCAGCATGTGATTGCGTAGCAGGTCGAACGGCATCGGACCATCGCCGATCAGCCGGTCATGGAACGCAGGGAGATCGAAAGCCGACCCGCGGTGGCGATGCTGTGCCGACCGTATCGAGAGCATCTCCCGCTCCCCCAGCTTGTAGGCCGGAGCCTGACCCGGCCAACCCAGATACCGGAGGGTCTCGTTCTTCGCTTGGGCAGGAGTGCGCATTCCGTAACGGCGCAGATACTCGGTCGCCCGCTCGAAGGTCCACCGCGAACCTGCATGGATTGGTGCGTGCTCCGGTAGCGGTAGATCCAAGTGCAGTCCGATACCGACGACGACCCGGGTCGCACGGTAGGAGTGTTTGGTGAGCATGCCGAACTCGTGGGCCGGGTCTTCGAGGTAGCCGAGCTCACCCATCAGCCGCTCGGCGTAGAGAGCCCAGCCTTCCCCATAGCCTGGATACCACACCGCAAGCCGCTGCCCCCTGCTGACTCGATCCTGGTTTGCCATGGCGGTACCACGCTGCAGGTGGTGGCCGGGGAATCCTTCGTGATACGCAGTGGACACTGCGTGAAACAGGGGAAAGCGGGTTGCCTGACCCATCGAGTAGTAGACGCCACCCGGCCGGGTGAAATCCTCCGATGGCGCCATGTAATACGCCCCGAGCGGGCTGCCCCGCGGCGCCAGGTTGATCGTGAGGGTCGTGATCTGGTCGGGCACGTCGAAGTGCGAGCCGGTGAGTTCGCCAAGGGCTTTGAGCTGGCAGTCGGTGATGAACGCCAGGAACTCGTCGATGCTGTTTGCGATCCGCAGCGGATCGTTACGGAGATGGGTCACGACCTCTGCGAGCGGTGCGTCGGGCAGCAACTGCTCACCGACGTTGTCGAGGTCTCCCAGCAACCGCCGCAGCTCGTGCCATCCCCACTCGTATGCTTCTTCGGGATCTACGGCAGCGCCGACCAGGCGGCGCAGCCAGCGGGTGTACCGCTCCCGGCCGACGCCGTCGGTCTCGGGTGCGTGTGGTGCGTAATCGTCGGCCAGGTATTCCACGAAGTCGGCGACGGCGGCTCGCGCCGTGTCGATCGCTGCTTCGATCCGCCTGGCGTGAGTCGGCGGCACGCCGTCTCCGCTGCGCAGCAGCGCCGAGCGCTCGCCGGCCAGCAGGCGAGCTTGGCCGATCAACGAGTCGACCTGTCTGCGTGCGGCGATACGGCCGCGCCCGATACCTTCGTTCAAGCCGGCACGATACGAGTCGAGCGCCAGATCCATGGTCTCGAGGCGGGCGACGATCGCATCCCAGGCTTCGTCGTCGTTGCGCGACATGAGATCGAAGACACGGTTCATGGCGTGGAGCGGGCTGGCCATGTGACGCACGGCGCCGAGGTGATCGTCGTGGTCGAGTTCGTCGAGCCGATCGACCATCACCCGGTGCATCACTCTGGCGCAGCGACGCTGGGTCTCGTCGCTGTGTTCGAGATGCCCGGCGAACACATCTCGATAGCGGCGATGGAGATCGGCAGATGCCGCCCATCCATCGGGGCCGTAGTCGGGCCAGCGGTAATCGTGCTCGCCGCGACCCACCATGGTGCCGAAGCCGGGGTGGAGGGAGGCGAGGTCGTCTACGTAGTCACTCGAGATCTGGAACGGCTCCGGCACCGCCGCTGGTCAGCTGAGCGCCGGGATCACGTGATCCCCGTAGGCGTCGAGCGTGCCCTCCTGGTCGTCGTGCATCAGGTAAACGCTGAAGCTGTCTACGCCGAGCTCACGGAGCTCCTCGAGTCGGGCAATGTGGTTCTCCACCGGGCCGAGAACGCAGAAACGATCGACGATCTGGTCGGGAACAAAGTCCGTCGTGGGGTTGTCCGCCTTGCCGTGGTGGCTGTAGTCGTAGTCGGTGCGGGCTTTGATGTAATCAGACAGAGCGGTGGGCACCTTCGACTCGTCCTCGCCGTAGCGGTTGACGAGGTCGACGACGTGGTTGCCCACCATGCCACCGAACCAGCGCAGCTGGTCACGCTGGTGCGGCAGGTCATCCCCGACGTAGGCCGGTGCAACGACGGCGATGTGGATGTCGTCTGGGTTGCGGCCGGCTTCCCGTGCCGCCTCGCGCACTGTCGCCGTCGTCCACTGCAGGATCTGTGGATCTGCGAGCTGGAGGACGAACCCATCGGCGGCACGGCCCGTCATGGCGAGCGTCTTGGGTCCATAGGCGGCCATCCACACGGGGAGATCGTGACCCTGCTCGATCCACGGGATCTTCACCGGGGTTCCCTCATAGTCGACCTCTTCCCCGGCGACGAGCCGCTTGATGACACCGATCGACTCCTCGGTCTTGGCGAGCCGGATCGGCCGCTTCCCGATGACGCGGAGCGCTGAGTCGCCACGACCCATACCGAGGATGGTGCGGGGGCCGAAGTGCTGGTTCAACGTGGCGAACATCGACGCCAGCACGGTCCAATCACGGGTGCCCGGATTGGACACCATCGGACCCACCGTCATCCGCTCGGTCTCTGCGAGCATGAGGCTGTAGATGACGAACGGCTCCTGCCACAAGACGTGCGAGTCGAACGTCCACCCGTACACGAACCCATTCGCCTCGGCCCGCTTGGTGAGTTCGAGCACCCGCGATACCGGCGGATTCGTCTGCAGCACCACACCGAAGTCCATTGGGCGAACCTTAGGCTGTGGATCGCGGTTTCCGCGCGCGACAGCCGAAAGAATGAACTGCGGTCAAACCGCGCTCGGTGCCCGTGTGAGCGCTTGGTTAATGACGCCGATCACGAGCGCCGGGTCGTCGGTGACATCGTCCCAGGTGAATCGCAGCACACGCCATCCAGCGAGCTGGGCGAGGTTGTCGCGCCGCCGGTCTGAAATGAAGTCCCGCTGCAACGCGTGCCATTGTTTCCCATCGGCCTCGATCAGCAGCCGCTGATCCGGATATGCGAGGTCGATGCGCCCGCGACTCTCGTCGCGGAACGCAAGCCGGAATTGCCGAACCGGTGTGGGCAAGCCGGCCGCCTCGATAAGACTGACCAAGCGGAGCTCCAATTCGCTCTCGACACCGCCGGGGCCAGCACCGAGGTCATCCAGTGCAGCGCGCATCGTCCTCGTCCCCGGCTTCCCTCGTCTGGCCACCTCGTCGAACACGTCCACAATGTCGACCAGCCGCACTCTGTTCGCCACAACCGCTCGCTCGATCAACCGCTTCAAACGCGCCGGTCGAAGGACGGCCGCCAAGTCGACGACCGTGCGGGCAGGCGTTGTGATCGGGAGACGGTCGATCTCCGTCACGTGGTGAGGCTGGAGGTCGGTCGATTCGTGCACCGTCACAACACCGAAGCGATTCGTCCGTCGGTGGGGCACGGTCACGACGTTGCGGCCGTAGGGCACGCCAACGAATCCGTGGCGCTCTGCAGCCGCTTCGTGCGAGACAACTGCCGGCAGAGCCGCCACCGCCGCTCGGAGTTGGACATCGTGCTGGTCGCCGATCCCCACGACGTATACGCCTGGACTGAGCGACGCCCAACGGCCGCTCTTGACTCGTCGCCAGATCTGGCCGTGCGTCATCCCGACGGCGCTCGCCTGGCGGCGCGTCAGCACTCCACTATTTCGACTGGCTATCTCCTGGGCGCGCAACTCGCTTTCATTCATGCTGCTCAGCATGCAGTGCAGCTGCGACAAGAACTCGCCTCGGGCTGCCTTGGCGATTCATCTTCCGGCTGTCGCGCGCGCTTTCCGCGACGGACAGCCTTAGGTTCGCGTCAAGAGCTGGTCGGGAAGCCCAGATTGACACCGCGGTGCGTGGGGTCGGGCCAGCGGGCCGTGATGACTTTGCCGCGGGTGTAGAAGTGGATGCCTTCGGTGCCGTAGATATGGGAGTCGCCGAAGAGTGAGCTCTTCCAACCGCCGAAGGAGTAGTAGGCGACGGGGACGGGAATCGGCACGTTGACGCCGACCATGCCGACGGGCACCTCGTTCTGGAACTTGCGGGCCGCTCCCCCGTCGTTGGTGAAGATCGCAACGCCGTTGGCGTAGGGATTCCTGTTCACCAACTCCATCGCATCGTCGTACGTGTCCACCCGCACCGTCGACAGCACCGGACCGAAGATCTCTTCCCGATAGATACTCATGTCGGGCTTGACGTTGTCGAACAGTGTCGGCCCCACGAAGAAACCGTCCTGCTCTTCGCTGAGCTTCCGACCATCGGCGACCAGTGTCGCCCCTTCCTCGACGCCGGAGTCGATGAGCCCGACCACCCGATCGCGATGGTCGGCCGTGACCAGAGGGCCCATCTCGGCGCCCTCGTCCATGCCGGGCGCTGTCTTGACCTTGGACAGCCGCTCCGACACCTTGGGTAGTAGCGCATCGGCAGCGTCGCCTACGGTGACCAGCACGCTGATCGCCATGCACCGCTCACCGGCCGACCCGTACGCCGCAGAAACGGCGGCATCCGCAGCCAAATCCATGTCGGCGTCGGGCAGCACCACCATGTGATTCTTCGCCCCGCCAAGTGCTTGCACTCGTTTGCCGTGGGCAGTCCCCGTCTCGTAGACATACTTGGCGATCGGGGTCGACCCGACGAACGAGACTGCGGAGATGTCGGGATGCTCCAGGATCCGGTCGACGGCCACCTTGTCCCCATTGACCACGTTGAGCACACCCGGCGGCAGCCCCGCCTTCGTCATCAGCTCGGCGGCGAAATACGGAGCGGTCGGATCCTTCTCCGACGGCTTCAGCACGAACGTGTTGCCACAAGCTATGGCGATCGGATACATCCACATCGGAACCATCGCCGGGAAGTTGAACGGGGTGATCCCGGCGACCACTCCGAGGGGCTGGCGGATCGAGTAGCTGTCGACGCTGGTCGACACGTTCTCCGAGAAGTCGCCCTTGATGAGGGTCGGGATCCCACACGCGAACTCGATGACCTCGAGCCCGCGCTGCACTTCGCCGCGAGCGTCGGAGAACACCTTGCCATGCTCGGCAACCAGCAACTTGGCGATGTCGTCGGCGTACCGTTCGACGAGGTCGCGGAAGCGGAACATGATGGCGGTGCGCCTGGCCAGCGACGTGTCGCGCCATCCCGGAAATGCGGTTTTGGCCGACGCCACGACGGCATCCACTGCGGCGACGTCGGCCAGCGCCACCTCGGCTTGCTGGAGACCCGTAGCTGGATCCCACACCGGACCCACACGATCGGTTGGTGGTGCGTATTCCGCACCGTCCATGTAGTGATTGATGCGTCGCACGTGCGCAAGACTCCCCGTGAGTTCCGCCGGACACGGCGGTTCTGATCAGTCGCCCGAGCTTACCGGACGCATCAAATCGACCGACCGGGCACCGTCAGGTGCCCAGTCGGTGTGATTCGAACGGTGCGGCGATCAGATGCGAGCGGACATCCACTCCATCTCACGCACCGCTGCTGCGAAGTTGGGGTGCGCCTTGCGGATTGTCACAAAACGACGGCTGGCATCGAGCTGCAGCGCCGGGCCCATCGACGAAGCCCACAGGTAAGCGCCGATGCCGGCGATCAGCGCCAGCACGACACCGACAACTCCGATACTGAAGTTCGCGATGGCCCCCAACACGGCCCTCGCGACGACCACGGCGCCGATCCCGAAGAGAACTGCGGAGCGAGTCCTCCGCTTCTCGGCGAGATACGCCTCCTCCGAGAACGGCAGTTCGCCGTGGAGGTACGAGCGCTGCCCGAAGGCGAAGACGGCCAGCAGCACGATCCAGCCGATCGGTCCGAGCAACAAGAGGAAGAGCCAGCCCAAGCTGGGCCGATCCACGACCGTCTCGGAGTGCAGCCGATCGTTGGTCGGCTCACCGGTGACCACACAGATTCCGGGCAGCCGGTCCTGCACGTAATCGTCGACAAACACTGTCGCATCAGAACGGTGGCGCATGTGTCCCTTCCTCGAAAGCAACGCCTATTGCGGCGGAGTATGAGGCTTGCGCAGCGAAATACAAGACCCAATTATCGAAGGCGAATCGCCACGCGACACCGGCCCCTCGAGGACCACAGCAGGTCGGTGTCACCGCACAGGCGACTATCTCCTCAACCGAATCGACGAAGATTCACCGCGTGGTGTCCCATGCACGAGATTGCCAGTCGGCATGGCCGATCGGCCACTCGCCGACGTCGGAAAAGAAAGCCGAAGCTCACATCAGGTACTGGTTCTCGCCACGTCGTAGGTAGACGCCGTCGCCTTTCTTGCCGTGGTACTCGCCGTCGGCGATGATCGTGCGGCCCCGGCTCATCACGGTCTCGACACTGCCGGCCACGGTGAGCCCCTCCCAGCAGGAGTAGTCCACGTTCATGTGGTGGGTCTCCGCGGAGATGAGATGGGGCGTGTTCGGGTCGAAGATCACGATGTCGGCGTCGGAGCCGATGGCGATCGTGCCCTTCTTCGGATAGAGCCCGAACATCTTCGACGGCGTCGTCGCCACCACTTCGACGAAGCGGTTCAGTGAGAGATGCCCATCAGCGACCGCACCGTGATAGATCAGCTCGTAGCGATTCTCCACCGCGGGCAACCCGTTCGGGATCGCCCGGAAGTCGCCGAGCCCGAGATGCTTCTGTGTCCCCAACGTCGGGTGATCGTTGAAGCAGAACGGGCAGTGATCGGTCGACACCACCTGGAGGTCGTTTGTCGCCAGACCTTTCCACAGCGCATCTTGATGACCCTCGCTGCGCTTGCGGATCGGCGTCGAGCACACGTACTTGGCGCCTTCGAAGCCCTCTTGGTCGAGATGCTCCTCGAGGGAGAAGTACAGGTACTGCGGGCACGTTTCGGCGAAAGCGTTGAAGCCCCGGCTCCTCGCCTCGGCCACCGCCTCGAGTGCCTCCTTCGCCGCCAGGTGCACGATGTACACCGGTGTGCCCGCCAGCTCGGCGATCTTGATCGCCCGCCCCGTCGCCTCACCCTCGGTGATCGACGGCCGGGTGAGCCCGTGATACACCGGATCGGTCTGCCCCCGGGCCACTGCCTGGTCGCGCAGCACGTCGATCACCATGCCGTTCTCGGCGTGCATCATGATGGTCGCGCCGAGCTCCGATGCCTTCTGCATGGCTCGGAAGATCTGCCCGTCGTCGGAGTAGAAGACGCCCGGGTAGGCCATGAACAGCTTGAAGCTGGTCACCCCCTCCCCCATCAGCGCTTCCATCTCCTTGAGCGACGAGTCCGTCACGTCGCCGATGATCTGGTGGAAGCCGTAGTCGATGGCGCACTCGCCGTCGGCCTTGCCCATCCACTCCTCGAAGCCGGGCATGACATCGTTGCCGTAGGTCTGCACGGCGAAGTCGATGATGGTG
>JBFISM010000020.1:0-35579 GCA_041608535.1 Acidimicrobiia bacterium | reverse complement strand
TGCATCGGAGCGCATCCGGACGACATCGAGATCGGGTGTGGTGGCACGCTCATCACGCTGCTCACGGATCGGCACGAGGTCGATGTGCGGTGGTTGGTCCTCACAGCGACCGCGGAACGCCGCGCCGAAGTGGTGCATTCGGCCGAGCTCTATCTCGGCGATCCGGACAAGCTCGTGACCCACGACCTCCGTGACGGCTTCCTGCCGTACGACGATCCCGCTGCGGTGAAACAGGCGCTGTTCGACGCACGGCGGGCTTTTACACCCGACCTGGTGATGGCGCCGTCGCGCTCCGACGCCCATCAAGATCACCGCCTGCTCGGTGAGCTGGTGTGGCAAGTGTTCCGAGACCAGTTGATTCTCGAGTACGAGATCGTCAAGTACGACGGAGATCTCGGACCCAGCAACGTCTATGTGCCGATCGCCGCTGCGGCGGCACAGACCAAGGTGGATCGCCTGTTCTCTGCATACGTCTCGCAACACGACAAACCGTGGTTCCGGCGCAGCACCTTCGAGGCGCTGATGCGAATCCGTGCCGTCGAAGCCGGCGCCGCCACCGAGTTCGCCGAAGCCTTCACTGCTGCCAAGCTGGTCCTGAGCTGATACCCAGGCCGTTCCGCTCTCGGCACCGGGGTCGCCGCGCTCAGCTGCGCATCGCGATCAGTTCCCTGCGGAGAAATTCGGGGAGCAGATGCTCGAGATGGTTGGGCACCGTGGGGATCTCCGTACGTACCCGAACCACCGCCCCGTGCTCGACGACCAGACCATGTTGGGCGAGCAGGGTGAGGTGAACTGGCCGGGGCAGGAGGCGACCGCGCCGCGCAGCGGTGGCGAGCCTGAGCAAGTCGGCGGTCGCCCCCGGCCCCAGGATCGGGGTCCAGAACTTGCGTACGAGAGGATGTTCCACTGGATAACCGCCCTCCGATCGTGCCGGCCAGATCTGGGGAGCGATCGCGACCCGGTCGTGGACCGTCGGACGGATGCGCTCGAATGGCTCGGCGGCGGCACGGGCGGGCACGGCTTCGATGGGAGGACGCTCATCCGAAGACACCCGTGCCGCCGCCGAATGAGGATCGTGTGAGGTCATGCAGAGTTGATAGCATGTAGCCCGCATTGCAATCAATGGACTTGATTGAGAGCGCGAAAGATTGTTCGAGGTAGTCTTACGAGGTATAGCTTTGCTTTGGTGCAGATTTCACGTTGAGCAGCCCACCGGCATACGCTGCTGGTGTGCCGACCCGGATGCTGCCGATGTTCCCGTTGGGACGAGCGCTGCTGCCCAACGAAGCGCTCCCATTGCGGATCTTCGAGCCTCGGTACCTGGAGCTCATGGAGTCGCTTCGCCGCGAAGATCGCCCGGAGTTCGGTGTCGTGCTGATCTCGCGGGGATGGGAGACCGGCGGTGGGGAAGATCGCTATGACGTGGGTACCGTGGCCCGCATCGCCTCGGACGTTCCGCTGGGTGACGCGCAGCGTGCCGTCGTCGCCGTCGGTACCACCCGATTCGCCGTCGAGCAGTGGCTCCCCGACGATCCGTACCCGCGAGCAGAGGTCGCGGACTGGCCCGAGGACTCCACATCCGGCGAGCGATTGCAGGAGAGCGTTGCAGCTGCCACGGCGACGATGCGGCGGGTCTACGCACTGGCATCCGAACTGGGCGCCGACACGTCCCGGCAGGATCTCACGTTGCCGGACGATCCGGTAGCCGCCATCTGGCGGATCGCTTCGCTGCTTCCGCTCGCCGAGCTCGATCGACAGCGCCTGCTCGCCACGCTCGAGGCGAGTGAGCGGATTGCACTGCTCGAACAGCTTGCCGACGAGATCGCCGAGGAGTTGACGCTGCGCCTCGGTAGCGGCTAGCCGTTTCGAGATGGGCGGCGCGGTGCGTCGCAAGTCCGAGCCGGCGTCGGGATAGCTCCGTGAGGAGACTGCGAGCTAGTCGTCGTCGCCGTCGTCGGGTGCGGGTTCACCCACGAGCACGGTGATGTGACCGTCGATGGGTATCGGCGCCCCCGCACCCGGGCTGGTGTTGACCACCACTCCCCACAGCGCTTCGTTCTTCGTCTGCACGGTCTGCGTCGACCAGGTGAGCGAGGTGCCGCTCGACGAGTTGTGTGAGGCCATGGCGCCGTCCACCTGGCTGAGCTCCAAGCCGACCAGGTTGGGCGTGACCGGGGCGACTCCCGTGGATATGCGGACGGTCACGGTGTTGCCTTGGGATATCTCGGTGCCCGCCGCCGGGCTCTGGCTGAGGATCGTTCCCTCGGCTGCGGTGGAGGCGGTGGGAACGAACGAGGCGAACAACCCGGCCTTCTGGATAGCGCTCCGGGCGGCCCCCTGGGACAGGCCGGATACGTCGGGGACGGTCGTCTTCGGGACCCGGAAGAAGGAACCGGTGCCGTCGGGAACGGGCGGGAAATCCTCGACGGGCAGATCGGCCGTGATGTACTCCATGAACTGTTTCCAGATCGGAGCGGTCAGCGTTCCACCGAACGCCCTCGAGAACGATTGATTCTGCTGGGTAACGTCGTTGAACACCGTGAAGTTGACCATCTCGATCTGCGCATCCGGATAGCCGGACCACACCGCCGTCGTGTACTGCGGGATGAACCCCATGAACCAGACATCACGGAAGTTCTGGTTGGTGCCGGTCTTGCCCGCCTGCGGTCGGCCGATGTTGGCCCGGGTCGCCGTCCCTTGCGAGACGACCTTCTCCAGGGTCTGCACGGTGGCCGCCACGAGCGCGGGATCGAGCACCTGTGTCTTCGCCACCTCGTGCTGGTACACGATGTCGCCGTCGGCGTTGACGATCCGCTCGATCAGATAGGGCTCCACCTTCTCGCCGTAATTGGCGATCGTGGAGTAGGCGGCCGCCATCTCGAACGGAGTCACCGCCTGGCTGCCGAGCGCGATGGACAACACGGGGGTCAACGGCGACTCGATGCCCATGCGATGGGCCATCTCGACGATGTTCTCCGGGCCCACGGCCAGCGACACCTGGGCATACACCGTGTTGGTGGAGTTGAATGTTGCGTTCTCCAACGTGCGGATGCCGCTACCGCCGCCTCCGGCGTTGCGCACGGTCCACACATTGCCCTGCGGGCTGCACGGAAAGCCGCACTCGATGCGCTGCGGGCTGGTGGCATCCCAATACGAGCCCAGCGTGATCGGCCAGCCTGCTTGTGCGCCGTACTCGAGTCCGGCCAGAAGGGCGAAAGGCTTGAACGCGGAGCCCGCCTGACGCCGTCCTTTGGTGACGAGGTCGTATGGGCGTTCCCCGGCTTCGAGATCCGTCCCGAATTCGACCCCGGAGGCCATCACCCGCAAAGCCCCCGTCTCATTGTCGATCATCGCAATGGCACCCGTGGGTCCCGCCGCATCTCGGAACCACGACTTGAGTATCCGATCCGCCTCCTCGTTCCACTCGTGGTTGACGGTGACGGTCACGGTGAGACCGCCACCGCCTTCGCAGTCCTCGTCGGCTGCCGGGCATCCAAAGAGCGCCTGCTTGCGCTCCGCAAAGGTGTTGCCGAGTCCGTAGCGGGCATCGTTGAGCAGCTCCTCACGGGCCGCGATGATCACCTCCGGTCTGACCTCTTCGAATTCCTGATGGGGGATTGCCACCAGCCGCTCCGCTTTGGCCTCCTCGCCTTCCTCTTCGGTGATGAACTCGTTGCGCACCATGTTCTCGATCACGGTGTCGCGAGCTCGCGTCACCCGCAGGGGTTCGTCACGCAGGTCGTAGAACGAGGGGTTGCGCACGGGAACGATCATGGCTGCAGCCTCGGCGATCGTCACGTCCGCCAGCTCTTTACCGAAGTACTCCTGGGCTGCGGCCTTGATGCCGTAGGCGTTCTCGCCGTAGAACACCGAGTTCATGTAGAACTCGAGGATCTGGTCCTTGGTGTAGATCCGCTCCAGCTCTGCAGCGACCACCGCCTCGCACAGCTTGCGCTCCAACGTGACTTCGTCGGAGAGGAAGTTCTGTTTCACCACCTGCTGGGTGATGGTCGAACCACCCTGGAGGGACGACCCGTCGCCACGTGCGTTTTCCAGGGCGGCGCGGAAGATCCCCTGAAAGTCGATCCCGG
The DNA here is from genome assembly GCA_041608535.1 of Acidimicrobiia bacterium. Lineage (GTDB taxonomy): Bacteria > Actinomycetota > Acidimicrobiia > Spongiisociales > UBA5794 > JBFISM01. The sequence goes on along the minus strand of JBFISM010000020.1, from coordinate 31,488 downwards.
CGTGTTCGTAGAAGTCGGCGTCCTCGGCGGCGAGAACGGCGAACTTCACGTGGTCGGGAACCTCGTCGATCGTGGTTGGCTGGCTGTTGCGCTCGGTCAATTTGCCGAGCAGTACGCCGTCGCTCGTGTACACCTCGGAAAGGCGAGACAGATCGGGAAAGTCCAGTTCGTACTGATCTGGGTCGCAGATGTAGGTGTTCTCGAGGTCTTGCGCGGTGCCGAAGGCGGCGTTGGTCTCCAAGAAGGCAAACAGCCCGAAGAGAGCAGCGCCGAGCAGCACGATGATGGTGAGCACCGCAAGGGATGCGGTGCGCTTGCCCCGCCGTTCGCGGCGCTGTGCGAGATGGATGTTGGAATCCATGGACTATCCGGAGATGAAGACGCTCGGGCTCGAGAATCGGTTCCCCTGCCGGCAACCGGAGCCCGTCAACGAAGCGGCGGGATGGGTGTTTATGCTCCGCACATACTAGAGCATGTGCGGATGTGAACGGGTTTCGTGGCATCGGCTGCGGACCGAAGACGGTACCCGTACTGCTCCCTGGAGGAGACGCTCGATCTTGGTATGAGTGATTCGAGGGCGACCAGCGACGGGATTCCCATCGAGGCCGACTACCGCCCTCTGCACGAGGGTCCGGACCACGCCGGTCGGCTCGGCGCCCCGGGCGAGTTTCCCTTCACCCGTGGGCCCTATCCGACGATGTACCGGGGCCGGCTGTGGACGATGCGTCAATATGCCGGCTACGGCACGGCTGCCGAGACCAATCGACGATTCCGTGCCCTGCTCGACGCGGGGCAGACAGGTCTGTCGGTCGCGTTTGACCTTCCGACGCAGATGGGGCTCGACTCCGACGACCCGATGGCCAGTGGCGAGGTGGGCAAGGTCGGAGTCGCCATCGACTCGTTGGCCGACATGCGGACGCTGTTCGAGGGCATCCCACTCGACCGGGTCTCGACCTCGATGACGATCAACGCCACAGCACCCATCCTCTTGCTCCTGTACGAGCTGGTTGCCCGAGAGCAGGGCGTTCCAGGATTCGAGCTCCGCGGCACGGTGCAGAACGACATCCTCAAGGAGTACATCGCCCGCGGGACCTACATCTATCCCGTGCAGCCCTCGATGCGGCTCGTGACAGACGTGTTCCGCTACTGCGCCGACGAGCTGCCCAATTTCAACACGATCTCGATCAGCGGTTACCACATCCGTGAAGCCGGAAGCACTGCGGCCCAAGAGATCGCATTCACCATCGCCAACGGGCTCGCCTACGTCGCCGCAGCGGTGGCCGCCGGCCTCGACGTCGACAGGTTCGCACCCCGTCTCTCGTTCTTCTGGAATGCCCACAACGGGATCTTCGCGGAAGCAGCCAAATACCGAGCAGCCCGCAGGATGTGGGCTCATCTCATGAAAGACAGGCTGGGGGCGACGGACCCTCGCTCGATGGCGATGCGCTTCCACACCCAAACCGCCGGGAGCAGCCTGACCGCACAACAGCCGTACAACAACGTAGTGCGCACCGCATACCAGGCGCTCGCAGCGGTTCTCGGCGGCACTCAGTCGCTCCATACCAACTCCTTCGACGAGGCCCTCGGGCTCCCTACCGAGGAATCGGCCACACTGGCCTTGCGCACCCAGCAGATTCTCGCTGCAGAGACCGGGGTGGCCGACACCGTCGATCCGCTGGCAGGCTCGTACTTCATCGAGGCTCTGACCGATGAGTTGGAGAAGAAGGCGCTCGAGATCCTCGATGCCGTCGACCAGCTCGGCGGCGCCGTCGCTGCCATCGAAGCGGGTTATCCGCAGCGGCAAATCGAGGACGCCGCCTATCGCTATGCGCGGGACGTCGAAGACGGGTCCCGGACGATCGTGGGGGTCAATGCCTACGTCGCCGACGACGAGCCGAGCATCCCCGTGCTCAAGGTCGACCCCGAGCTCGAACCCGGCCAGGTGGCGGCGACCCGGGGAGTGCGGGCGGCTCGCAGCGAGAGGGCGGTCGAAGCTGCCCTGGTGAGGGTCGAGGCGGCGGCTCGCAGCGAGGAGAACCTCCTCTATCCGATGCGGGACGCTCTGGAGGCGATGGCCACGGTCGGTGAGGTGTCCGGAGTTCTCCGCAGCGTGTTCGGCCGCTACCGTCCGGCCGGGTAGGCAGCGAAAGACTGGAGCTGAGCGCATGGAGACCGAGGCGCCGAGACTCGTGATCGTTGGCGGCGGTCCCGGGGGTCATGCGGCAGCCACCAACGCGGCCACGCTCGGTGCACATGTCACGCTGATCGAGGAGTCGATCGTCGGCGGGGCAGCTCATCTGTGGGATTGCGTTCCGTCCAAAGCAATGGCCGCCAGCTCAATGCGTCTCGATGCCATTCGTGGAGCCGGGCGGGTGGGAATCGCCGATCCCGGTGACGTCGATCTGCACATGGATCTTCTCTCCGACCACGTGGATCGCATCACCGGCACGCTCGCCCATGGCTTCGCCTCGATGTTGGAGAGCCAAGGCGTGGAGATCATCGCCGGGCGCGGCCGGTTCACGTCGGCCAACAAGGTCGAGGTGACCACCAACGGGGAGCTGCGCACGGTCGAGTTCGACTACGGCGTCGTCTCCACGGGCTCGCGTCCGTGGGTGCCCGACTGGGCTCCGATCGATGGCGAGCGTATCTTGACGACCCGCCACGCCTATCACCTCGCCGAGCTTCCCGAGCACATCATCATCGTGGGGTCGGGTGTGACCGGGGTGGAGATGGTGCACATCTTCTCCAGCCTCGGTGCGGGGGTCTCGTTGCTGGTGAGCCGGCATCATGTGCTACCGCATCGGGACTCCGAGGTGGCCATGGTGCTGGAGGAGGACTTCCTCGAGCGCGGAGTGCGCCTGCTCAAGGGCAGTCGGGCCAACGCGGTGCGGCTGGTCGACGACGGTGTGGAGGTTTCGACCGAAGACGGTCGCACGGTGCGTGGCTCGCACATGTTGCTGGCGGTGGGTTCGGTACCGAACACCGAGGATCTCGGCCTGGAGGACCTCGGTGTCGAGCTGCACCGTGGCTACGTCCAGGTCGACAGGTACCAGCGCACGTCGCTGCCCCACATCTACGCCGCCGGCGACGTCACGGGACAGATGCCGCTGTCGTCGGTGGCGGCCATGCAAGGCCGCAAGATCGCCCAGCACCTGATGGGACGGCCGGTGCAGCCGCTCGACTACGGCAAGGTGACCCAAGCCGTGTTCACCGAGCCCGAGATCGCCAGCGTCGGTCTCGAAGAGGTCGATGCCGCCGCCGAGGGGCGCAAGGTGCGGATCACCAAAGTACCGTTTGCGGCCAATCCACGAGCGCTCATTCAGGGCAACCCGCGGGGGTTCGCCAAGGTGATCTCCGATCCGGCGACTCGGGTGGTCCTCGGCGGCACCGTCGTGGGTCACCACGCCTCCGAATTGATCGCCGCCATCGCGCTGGCGGTCCGGGCTGGGATTCGCGTCGAGGTGCTTGCAGAGACCCTCATGGTGCATCCTTCCCTCTCCGAGAGCATCACCGAAGCCGCCGAATAGGCGGAGATCCGACCCTGGGCAGAGTTGCGCCGACACGCCTGACAGCCGTGTTCTCGTCGCAACCGAGCAGAGATGCACGTTCAGTGATTGCCGGCAGCTCTGGCGGTCTTGCGGCCGAGCATGACGGACACGTACCAGAGTGTGAGGATGGCTGCGGCAGCAGCCATCACCGCCACCGCAGCGCGGAAGCTTCCCGTGCGGTCGATCCACCAGCCCACGATCGCATTGGCGGCGGCGCCTCCCGTGGATGCGGCAACGAGACCGAGTGAGATCGTGCGGACCGCCAGAGCCCGATCGAAGCTCTCATTGGCGACGGCACCGACCAGTCCCCAGATTGGGTAGTTCATCAATGAATACCCGATCGCCGCGATCACGAGGCCGGTGAATCCCCACAGCACCGTGAGCACCGCCAATCCGGCGGCGTACGACACCGAGCCGGCCAGCAGTGCCAGGAGGGGGCTGCGGCGATCCCCGAGACGACCAAGCACCGGCCCGGCGGTCGTGCCGGCGAGCCCGATGATCCACCACAAGCCGGCGGCGCCCAGCGGCTCGATCGCCAGCTCGTCGACGGCAGTTGCGGTGAGGAAGACGTTGAAAGGAAACCCGGCAGCTCCGGCGACCAGGCTGGCGGCGATGACGATGCGTCCGGACGACGTGGCGAGAACGGTCCGCAGCAGACCCGGCGGCATGGCTGCCGAACCGGAGCGAGGCGGGGCAATGGGTGTGCGGTACAAGAGTGCACTGCCCACGATGGGGACGAGGGCGATGCCTGCTGCGATCAGGAACGACACCCGCCACGAGTGGACGGTGCTCGAGGTCTGGACGAGCAACCCGTTGATGAGCACTCCCACCGCAGCACCGGAGGACGCCCCGGCCATCACCATGCTGCGAGACCGTGGCGCCACCGTCACCCCGGCGACGTGGAGTGTCAAGGTCCACGACACCGGGGCGGTGAAGCCGAGCACGACCACAGCCGCCGTGACCAGCCAGGCGGAGTCGGCGGCGGCGGCGAGCAGCAGCCCGATTCCGGTCGTGGCGAAGGTGGCCGCCAGCAGCGACCGATTGGGAAGGCGGTCGATGATCCAGCGCGACGCCAATGCGCCCAGCGAATACGTGATCAGACCTGCCGCGATCGCAGATCCGAGCACCCCGTAGCCGGTACCGAGCTCGGCGTTGATGAACGGCAGCATCGCGGGCACGAGTGCCAGACCGAAGCCGTGGGACACGAGCGTGCCGACACCGAGCACGAAGGTCGAGGCGACAACGCCGGATGTACCAGAGGCGTGGGTGTCCGGATCTCGGTCAGGTCGCTCCGCTGCCGTCCACCCGCTCAATGCGACGGATGCTACCGATCGCTACTGGATGACCAGCATGACGGCCCCGGTGGCCACTGCGTCCCCGGGCTGGACGCGCAGGTCGATGATCTCGCCGTCGATCGGCGCCGTGATCTCGTTCTCCATCTTCATGGCTTCGAGGACGCACACCGGATCGCCGGTCTTGACGGCCTCACCGGCGGCGTGGTGCACCTTGACGATCGTGCCCTGCATCGGGGCGGTCACCACACCGGCTGAGGCGGCCCCGCTCTCGGTGCGTTCCAGCTTCGGGGGGCGGCGGCGCGGTGCCAGCCGTTGTCCACCAGAGAGGGAGGCAGTCATCACCGGCGCCCAGTACTTCACGCTGTAGCGGCGTCCACCCACCTCCACCGTGATCGAGCGCTCCTCCAGCTCCTCCTCGGATTGCGGGATTCCGGTGCCCGGCATCTCGATATCGGAGAAGTCCATGACATCGTCGATGAACCGAGTCCAGTGCCTGGCCCGCCGGAACTCATCGGTGGCCAGCAATCTCGCCAGCGCCGGGATCGTGGTGGCGATACCCGTCACCGTGAACTCGTCCAGCGCTCGCAACGCACGAGCAATCGCTTCCTCTCGGTCCTCCCCCCACACGACGAGCTTGGCGACGAGGTTGTCGTAATACTGGCTGATCAGGCTGCCCGCAACGACACCCGAGTCGACCCGGACCCCGAGTCCGCCCGGTTCCCGGTAGTCGACGATGGTGCCCGGTGCCGGGAGAAAGCCGGTGGATGGGTCCTCGGCGTTGATCCGCATCTCGATGGCATGCCCCCGCACCTCCACGGTGTCGAAGCTGAGCGGCTCTCCGCCGGCGATGCGGATCTGCTCCTTCACCAGGTCGAGTCCTGTGACCAACTCCGTCACCGTGTGCTCGACCTGGATCCGGGTGTTCATCTCGAGGAAATACAGCGCGTCACCGTCGAGGAGGAACTCAACTGTGCCCGCCGACACGTAATCGGCCGCTTTGGCCACCGCCACGGATGCCTCAGCCAGATCCTTGCGCAGATCCTGGGAGAAGTCGTGGGCGGGAGCTTCCTCGACGAGCTTCTGATGGCGCCTCTGCAAGCTGCAATCCCGCTCGCCGATGAATCTCACGGCGCCATGCTGGTCGGCCATGATCTGCGCCTCGATGTGGCGCGGTCGGTCGAGATATCGCTCCACGTACACGGCCGGGTTGCGGAAGTAGGCGTCCGCCTCGCGTTGTGCGGATTCGAAGCCGCTTCGGATCTCCTCGACGCTGCGGACCACCTTGAGACCCTTGCCGCCGCCGCCGTGGGCAGCTTTGATCGCCACCGGGAAACCGTGTTCCTCGGCAAATGCCTGGACCTCCTCGATGCCGTCGATGGGATCGAGTGTTCCCGGCACCCCGTAGACCCCGGCGTCGGCGGCCGCTTTTCGGGATGCGATCTTGTCTCCCATTACGGCGATGGCTGCCGGCGGTGGTCCGATCCAGATGGCGCCTGCGTCGAGAACCGCTTGCGCAAACCCGGCGTTCTCGGCGAGAAATCCGTAACCCGGGTGAACCGATGCGGCTTCCGATTCCGTGACGACCTCGATGATGCGGTCGATGTTGAGGTAGCTGTCGGCAGCCGGGGCCGGTCCGATGTTCCACGCCTCATGGGCGAGCGAGACGTGGGGAGCGTTGCGATCGATCTCGCTGTACACGGCGATGGTGCGCAACCCCATCTCGCGCGCAGCCCGGATGACGCGTATGGCGATTTCGCCGCGATTGGCGATCAGGACGGATTCGATCACAACGGGATGTTGCCGTGCTTCTTGGGCGGCAACGCTTCTCGTTTGTTCCGCAGCATGGCCAAGGCGCGGATCAACTTGGGTCTCGTTTCCCGTGGCTCGATTATCTCGTCGACGAGTCCCCTTTCGGCGGCGACATAGGGATTGTTGAACGCTCGTTCGTATTCCCCCATCAGCTCGGTGCGCTTCGCCTCTGGATCCTCGGCGGCGGCGATAGCTCGACGATGGATGACGTTGACCGCACCCTGGGCGCCCATCACTGCGATCTCGGCGGTGGGCCAGGCGTAGACGAGGTCGGCGCGCACGGCGCGTGAGTTCATCACGACATACGCCCCACCGTAGGCTTTGCGGGTGATCACGCTGAGTTTGGGCACCGTGGCCTCGGCATACGCATACAAGAGCTTGGCGCCGTGGCGGATGATCCCACCATGCTCCTGGGCGACGCCGGGGAGGAACCCCGGGACATCGATGAAGCTCACGAGCGGGACGTTGAAGGCATCGCAGAAACGGATGAAGCGTGCCGCCTTGATTGAGGCATCGATGTCCAAGGTGCCGGCGAGCACCGAGGGCTGGTTGCCGACGATGCCGACCGTGTGGCCGTCCAAGCGGCCGAGCCCAACCACGATGTTGCCCGCGAAATGGTGGTGCACCGGGTAGAACTCGCCGTCATCGAGCACTCCCTCGATCAGGGCTGCCATGTCGTACGGTTGGTTGGGTGAATCGGGGATGATCGAGGTCAGCGCCTCGTCCATCCGATCCGGCCGGTCCATCGGCGTGAAATACGGTGGGGCCTCCATGTTGTTCGACGGCAGGAACGACAGCAGATAGCGCACCTCCTCCAGCGCCGCACGACCCGTGGGTGCCACGAAATGGGTGACTCCCGAAGTCGCGGCGTGGGCGTGGGCACCGCCGAGGTCGTCGAAGCTCACGTCCTCACCGGTGACTGCTTTGATCACGTCCGGGCCGGTGATGAACAGGTGCGAAGTGTCTGCCACCTGGTAGACGAAGTCGGTGATCGCCGGGGAGTACACCGCCCCGCCGGCGCAGGGCCCCATGATGATCGAGATCTGCGGCACCACCCCCGAGGCTCGGACGTTCCGCTCGAAGATGCGCCCGTATCCGTCGAGAGCCACCACGCCCTCTTGGATCCGGGCGCCGCCCGAGTCCTTCAGCGCAACGATCGGCGCCCCGTTCTCCATGGCGAGATCCATGATCTTGCAGATCTTGTCGGCCACCACCTCGCCCAGACTCCCGCCGAACACGGTGAAGTCCTCGGCGAAGACGAAGACGGTGCGCCCGTCTACGGTGCCCCAGCCGGTGATGACTGCATCACCGGGGGGCCGATGTGCTTCGATACCGAAGCCACTCGCCTGATGGCGCACCATGAGATCGAGTTCCTGGAAGGAGCCCTTGTCGAGCAGCAGCTCGAGACGCTCGCGGGCGGTCAGCTTGCCGAGGTCGTGCTGCCGGTCGATGGCGCGTTGATTGGAAGGCTCCATGGCCTCGTGCCGCAGGCGGCGAAGGTGCTCGATGCGCTCGTCGGTGCTCACTGGATCCCCGCAGTATCGTCGTCGCTCACGCCGTTTGCTGCTCCTGAACGACCGTGTACCGGGGGTCGTTGGAGCTGCTCGTTTGACTCCGGGCCGGACACAATGGATACACGATACGTCACCATCCGCAAAGCTGCCGTGCAGTCCACACAGGACGAGGCGCGGTCCGCCTTCGAATCCCATGATCGTGCCGCCGTGCTCGTCATCGCCGATCGGCAGACTCGGGGTAGAGGCCGGTTGGGGGCGGAATGGTGGGAGGCGCCGAGAGCGATGTATGCATCACTGGCGGTGGCGCCCGATTGGCCGGAAGAGACGTGGCCCCGGCTCTCCCTGGTGACCGGTCTGGCTGTAGCCGATGCCATCGAGTCCGACCTGCGTGTACCGGTAGCGCTGAAGTGGCCGAACGATGTGATGCGCAACGACGCCAAGGTCGGGGGTGTGCTGCTCGAGGCTCAAGAAGACCGCGTTGTGATCGGCTGCGGTCTCAATCTGTGGTGGCCCGACGCTCCCAGCGGATTCGGTGCCGTGCTCGCCGAGGATCCGGGGTCCGACGTGGCGGCCGGGCTCGCATCGAGTTGGGCCGATTCCGTGATGGACGCCTTGCAGGGATCTCCTGATGGGTGGAACGTAGCCCGGTACCGCACCCGTTCGTCGATCCTGGGTCGCCGGATCACGTGGGAGCCCGCCGGGGCGGGTCTTGCCATCGATGTCGATGTGGCGGGATATCTCCACGTCGAAACCGAGCGCGGCATCGAGCGCATCGGTTCTGGCAGGGTCCGGCTCGTACGCAGGGCTACAGTTGCCCCGGACCAGGAAGCGGAGGACCAGACGACGTGACCGTGCTCAAGGGCGAGGGCAAGGTGCCGATCCTGTTCGGCACGACGAGCATCGCCGTCGGCAGTCGTACCCACGAGGGCTATCTCGCACGACCCGACCTTGCAGGCGAGTGGCCGACTGTGCTGGTCGTGCCCGACGTGTTCGGTGTCTCCTCGAGTGTCAAGGATCTGTGCCGGAGGATCTCCCGGCAGGGTTTCGCTGCCGTTGGTGTGGATTCGTACGAGAGGAAGCGACCGAGCCGCAGTCTCGGAGCCGACGAGATCGCCGCTGCATACCGCGATCTCGACGCCGACCGGGTGCTACGGATGATGCTCGACGTGGTGCGCTTCATGCAGAACCCGGCTGGATTCTGGTCGAGCGCCGAACATGGATACGGCGTGCTGGCGCTGGGTGAGGGTCTGCGGTTCGGTATGCGTCTGATTGCCGCAACGCAGCCCGCGGCATTGGGGCTGGCCTATACCCCATTGACCGAAGACAGCAACGCCCGGCTCGCCGGTTTTGGTGGTCCGATCCTCGGTGTGTGGGGGGGCGAGGACGACGTGGTCGATCTCGCAGCCGTCCGCCGGCTGCGCGAGGTGCATCGTCGCACGGAGATCGTGGTCTACGGCGGCCTGGGGCATGCGTTCCTCGACGACGGCAGCAACGATTACGACTTTGCCGCAGCCCAGGATGCGCTCGAGCGGCTCACCGAGTTCTACGCCAAACAGCTGCCACCGCCTCCGGCCTGAGCCGGTGGCACCTCGTGATCTGGCTCACAGCCACACTGCATTGACCACCGTCACCGTCGCCAGCAGGGAGAAGACGCTCATGGGTACGCCCAGCCGGAGATAGTCCGCGAAGCGATATCCGCCGGGGCCGTAGACCATCATGTTCGTCTGGTATCCGATCGGGGTGAGGAACCCGGCCGAGGCGGCGATCGCCACCGCCACCGCAAACCCGACGGGGTCGGCGCCGAGGTCGAGTGCCGCGGCGAATGCGATGGGGAACACCACAACGGCGGCGGCGGCATTCGAAACCAGCTCGGTGAGGAACATCGTCGCAACGACCACTCCGACGAGCACGCCGAGCACCCCGAATGGTTCCATCACATCGACCAATCCCGAGGCCATCCTCTCGGCCAGACCCGAGGTTTCCATGGCCGCCGCAAGCCCGAAGCTCGCAGCCACGAGAAGGACGACGTTCAGATCGATGGCGTCTCGCGCCTGCGATGGTGCGAGTACACCGAGTGCGACGAGGACCAGGCCGGCAAGGAGCGAGACGTTGAGGATCGGCATCAGCGACGAACCTGCAAGCACGAGCAGGCCGACCATCACCGCCAGCACGGTGCGGCGATGGCGGGAATCGGTGATGGTGGGTGCGCCGATGGGTGCGACCAGCAGGAAGTCCCCTCGGTCGCTCTGCATCGAGCGGAAGCCGGAGGCAGCGAGCAAGACGAGGGTGTCGGCGGTGCGTAACCGCACCTGTCCCAGCTTGGCATCGATGCGGGCGCCACCACGATGGATCGCAACCACAGCCGCTTGATAGCGGCGGCGGAAGTCGGTTTCCCGCAACGTCTTCCCGACGAGGGGAGACGACGGTCCGATCACGGCCTCGAAGAAGTCGCTGCGCACGAGATCGAAGCCACTGAGCTGATCGGCATGGGCCGACTCGAGTCCCGGCATGTCGAGCAGGTCGACGACCTCGCCGGCCTTGCCGACGAAGCGCAAGCGATCGCCGCCCGAGAGCTGCAGGTCAGGACCTACCGGAGCGATCAGGTGCTCGTTGCGGCTGACTTCCACGAGGAACATGCTCGCCAGATGGCGCAGACCACCATCTTCGACCGTGGCCCCGTCGAGCGGCCCGCCCGGAGTGACCACCATCTCGGTGGTGAACTCCTTGAAGCCTTGGGCCAGGTCTTCCTGGGGTGATCGATGGTCGGGGAGGAGCCTGCCCGAGAACATGATCAGCATGGCAACGATGCCCACGGCGATCACGATCCCCACCGGTGTGACGGTGAAGAACCCGAATCCCTCCCCGGTGCGGTTCGCCAAGAGCCCGGAGACCACCAGATTCGTCGATGTGCCGATGAGGGTCACCGTGCCTCCGGCGATGGCGGCAAAACTGAGTGGCATGAGGAATCGTGACGGGGACGAGCCACGGCGAATGGCCCAGTTGCTGAGCTCGGGCACCAGCATCGCAACGATGGGGGTGTTGTTGAACACGGACGAGCCGGCTGCAATGCCGGGCAGCAACCTGGCGAGCACGCTGCGGTCCGCATTGGCGCTTTGCAGCCCCATCGTGAGCAGCGGCCGCAGCAGCCCCGTTCTGGTGACTGCGGCCGCCACCACGTACAGCGCGGCAATCGTGAGCGGCGCCTGATTGGAGAAGCCGGAGAACGCCTCCTCGGCCTCGACCACCCCGGTGACGAGCAGCACGATCGATCCACCGAGCACCGCCGCGGCCGGGGGAAGGATCTCGCGCACCATCACCACGACCACGACGACGATGACGATCAGCGTGAGCCACTCGTGGCCCGTCATGTGCGGGATCAGTCCGTCGCTGGTGGTGTGACCGGAGCGCGACCCATGCTGTGGTAGCGCAGGCCGGCGGCGACGATACGGTGCGGATCGAGCCAGTTGCGTCCGTCCACGACGAGGTCTCCCCTCATGAGCTCGGCAACCCTCGCGAAGTCGATGTCGCCGAACTCGGTCCACTCTGTCAGCAACACGGTGGCATCGGCGTCGGTCACGGCTTCGTATACGTCCGTGGCTCGTTCCAGATTGGGCAGCTCTTCGACCTGCTTGACGACTGGGTCGTAGGCGACGATGTCCGCGTTGGCTTCGAGCAGGTGGCGGGCGATGGTGACCGACGGCGCACCGCGGGTGTCGTCGGTGTCGGGTTTGTACGCCAGCCCGAGCAGGGCTATCCGTCTGCCGAAGAGCCCGCCGAGTGCGGCTCGCAGCTTGATGATGATGTGCTGGCGTTGGCGCAGGTTGGATGGGTTCACGCTGTTGATGAGAGGCAGATCGAGCTCGTGATCGACGCCATAGAAGGTGAGCGCCTCCAGATCCTTGCCGAAACAGGAGCCCCCGTACCCGATCCCGGCTCCGAGGTACTTCCGCTCGATGCGGTGGTCGAGCCCAACCGCATCCGCCACGATCTCGACATCTGCGCCGGAAGCGTCACAGATCCGAGAGACCTCGTTGATGTAGGTGATCTTGGCGGCGAGAAACGCATTGGCGGCGTATTTGATCGTCTCTGCGGTGGCAAGATCGGTGCGGAGCAGGACGGGGCGGCAGGTTGGGTCGCCGCCGGGAAAACTCTGATTGATGATGGGGGCGTACAGCTCGGCGACCGTGTCGACGGCATCCGCATCACCACCGATGACCACTCGGTCCGGATACAGGAAGTCGCTCACGGCGGTGCCCTCGCGCAGAAACTCGGGATTGGACACCACCGACATGTCGCTGCCGGCATTTGTGCGTCGCAGTATCTCCTGGGCCTCCTCGCCCCAGCCGATGGGCACAGTGCTCTTCGTCACCACAATGGTCCGCCCCTGGGCTGCAGCACCGACCTGCGCCGTGGCGGCTCGCAGCGCCGTGAGATCCGGTCGACCGTCGAGTCCGGGGGGTGTCCCGACACAGATGAACACCACGTCCGCCTCGGCGATACCTTCGGCGAGGTCGTCCGTGAAGCGGATCCGGCGTGTGGCGAGCTGCTCTGCGAGGTGCTGCTCGAGACCCGGTTCGTGAAACGGTACGGATCCGCTCCGCAGCGCAGCGACTTTCTCGGCGCTCGCCTCCACCCCAACCACGTCGTTGCCGGCAATGGCGAAGGCGACGGCGGCAACCGTGCCCACGTAGCCACTCCCTATGACTGCAACGTTCACCATCGGTATCGGCCCCCTTCGAATGATCCGCCTCGCTCCACCCGCTGCGGCGACCCCTGCGGCAGTGTAGGCGGTGCCCCGGCGTCGGGCCGCCACATGCTGCGCGTTCTGCACCCACATCGCTGGCTTGCCTTGGTGTTGTGGTCGGACTTCACTTGCCGGATGATCACAAGAGCCTTGGTCACCGGGGGCGCCGGCTTCATCGGCTCCAATCTGACCGACCAGCTGATCAGCGACGGAGCCGAGGTGCTCGTCATCGACGATCTGAGCAGCGGGAAGCTGGTGCGTTTGGCCGAGGCGCGGAGCAGCGGCAGGCTGCGATTCCATCAGGTCGACATCCGCCAACCCGAGGTGGAGGACATCACGGCGCGGTTTCAGCCCGAGGTGGTGTTCCACATGGCGGCCCAGATCGACGCTCGAGCCAGCGTCGTCGACCCGGTGCACGATGCCTCGATCAACATCGTCGGCGGCGTCAATGTGATGCGGGCGGCGGCGCTGGCCGGGGTGAGCCGGTTCGTGTTCGCATCCTCGGGAGGCGCCTCATTCGGCAGCCCCACGGTCATCCCCACCCCCGAGACGGTGGAACGGCGACCCGAGTCGCCCTACGGCGTCGCCAAGAAGGTCACCGACGACTACCTCCGGTACTTCTCGATGGCGCATGGGCTCGAGTTCGTCTCGCTGGGCTTTTCCAACGTCTATGGCCCCTGGCAGGATCCTCACGGTGAAGCCGGCGTTGTTGCGATCTTCAGTCGTCAGCTGCTCGACGGCATGCCGGCGACGATCTTCGGTGACGGCACCATCACCCGCGATTTCGTGTACGTCGATGACGTCACCGAGGCGTGCATTCGCGCCGCTGAGATCGGCGGCGACCTGTACCTCAACATCGGCACCGGTGTGGAGACGTCCATGAACGAGCTGTACGCCATGATCGCCGCTGCCGTTCCGACCGATGCTCCTCCCCAATACGGCCCACCCAAGGCGGGCGACGTGCAACGCTCCGTCCTCGACGCATCCTTGGCGCAGACCGTCCTCGGTTGGGAGGCGTGGACCGGTCTGGAGGAAGGCATCGCCCGCACCGTCGACTTCTTCCGCACCACCGGGTGATTGTCTGTTCGCCCGGCGGGGGGACAGACAGTCAGCCTTCGAGTTCGTCGAGGGTGGCGGGCCAGTCGTCTTTGAGGAGCCGGCTGAGAGACCGATCGGCGAGGATCTTGCCGTCGGTTTGACACCCCGGGCAGTAGTTCGTTTCGCGTGACGAGTAGACGATCCGTTGCACCGGCGCCCCACACACCGGGCAGGGCTCGTTGTACTTGCCGTGGACTGCCATTGCACGATGGAAGGCTGTGACCTTCTCCGGGAAACCTTCGCCGGTCTCCGCGATCCGGCGTTGCGTCCACTCGGCGAGCACGGTCTTGGCGACCTCGTGCAACGCGGCGATCTCCTCGTCGGAGAGGTTGGTGTTCATCTGCATCGGAGACAGCTTGGCGCGGTGCAGTATCTCGTCCGCAAAGGCGCCGCCGATCCCCGACAGGTAGCGCGCATCGGTGAGGGCGCGTTTCAACGTGTGGCGGCCGGCGAGAAGCCCACGCTTGAACTCCTCGACCGAGGCGGTCATCACCTCGATCCCGCCTGGATCGAGCGCGGCCAACGCCTTTGGGCCGGATATCACATGAAGCGAAGCGCGACGCTTGGTGCCGGCCTCGGTGAGGGTGAGCGAGCCTGTCGAGAAGTCGAACGCCGCCAGGCCATGACGTTTCTGGAGTGGCTTCTTCTCGTCGAGCCAGTGCAGCCGCCCGGCGACCATCAAATGGATCACGTAGAAAAGATCGTCTTCGAAGCCGATGACGATGCGCTTGCCCATCCTGCCGAGGTCGATCACCGCCTTTCCGACCGCAGCTTCCACCGGCGGGTCGAAGGTTCGCAGCAGCGAGAAGGACTGAATGCGGACGCCGTCGAGGGTTGCTCCCATCGTGCGGGGACGCAGCGCAGCGAGATAGGCCTCGATCTCGGGTAGCTCAGGCACGGCTCACCGAAACATGTCCTCCGCCGCATGCCGTACCAGGTCCGACGCCCGACCAGTCCCGGGTGGCAGGTCGAGGCCGCGGACGACCGCCGCCGGGATCCCGCCGGCCTTTCCCATCACGAGGTCGGCGGCAGCAGCGATCTCGTCGACGACTGCAACCTCGGTCACCGACAGCACCCGCCCCTGAGCGTCGGTGGTTCCGCGGAGATCGAGTATGGGGTCGATACCGGAGACCCCAATAGCCACATCGGTGAGCCCCCGTCGCCAGGGTCTGCCGAAGGTGTCGCTGATGACCACGGCCAGGCTCGCTCCGGTTGCTTCCTCCAGCTTGCGTCGGATCCCGTGCGCCGATCGGTCAGGATCGATGGGGAGCAGCACCGCCTCGCCGTCGGGCACGTTGCTGCGGTCGACGCCGGCGTTGGCACAGATGAACCCGTGCCGGGTGATCGCAATGATCAGATCCCCCCTGCGCCGCACGATCTCGGTTGCCTCCGCTTCAGCCAGCGCCCGGTAGGCGGTGTCGTCGGCAGCGGCGGCGATGCGCCCCTCCGCCTTGGATACCACCTTGTGGGTGACGACGACGACATCGCGGTCCTCGAGTGCGATGCCGGTGGTGTCGAGTCCCGCGAGGAGCGCGGCGGCGAGGTCGTCGCCGGGCGAGATCTCGCCGATACCCCTCACGGGCAGGAGGTGTAGCCCGTTCATGCCCGGAGGTTACGCCGTGCGACGCGGAGCGCTGCGCTCGGCCGCATTCAGGATCGCAGCTGCGGCGGATCCGGCTGTGGCCTCATCGGTGAGCAACGTGGGCAGTGCGGAAACGGCGATGTCGAAGTCGCTCAGCAGTTCGACGTCTGCCGCATCGGCGCTGTCCACCACGAGGTGGGTGATCAGTCCGCGGTATGCCGTGGCCACGGCACGGTTGCCCTCGCCCAGCCCGGTCGATCGCAGCAGGTCGGCCGCAGGTCCCTTGACCGTGGCCCCACCAAACAGCGGGCTCACGGCTGAGACCCGAGGGCGATCCTCGACGAGGCGCTGTATGCCCGGTATCGCCAGTATCGGGCCGATCGACACCACCGGATTCGAAGGGGCGATCAGGACGAGGTCGCTGCTCTCGATCGCCTCTGCCACGCCTGGGGCGGGCTTGGCGGCCTCGGCTCCGTCGTACTCCACTCGCCGCACCACGTCGGTATGGCGCCGCCGCACGAAATACTCCTGAAAGTCGAGCCACTCGCCTTCATCGGTCTGCAACCGGGTGTGAACGGGGTCGTCGGTGACGGGCAGGATCCTCGCGGTGACCGCATGTCGGGACCCGAGCTCCGCAGTCACCGTCGACAGTGGCAGCCCCTCGCCGAGCCGCATCGTCCGGTACAAACACGTCGCCAGGTCGCAGTCACCGAGGCGGAACGTAGTGTCGACTCCGAGCGTCGTGAGGTGGTCCATCGTGAGGAACGTGTCTCCGGTGATACCCCACCCGTCCGGCCCCTCGATGCCGGCAAGTGTGTATGTCACCGTGTCGAGGTCGGGACACACCCGCACTCCATAGATGTCGTCGTCGTCCCCGACGTTCACGACAACGGTCATAGCCGCCGGGTCGAGAACTTGGAGCAGCGCCCGAGCGAGACGGGCGCCCCCGACGCCGCCGCCGAGCAGAACGACGGAAAGATTGTGTTTGCTCGCGAATCGCTCCAAAATGACGGCTCCATGTCTGCTCCGGCGGAAGCTCCCCCGACCACGGTCGTAGTCGCGGTCGTCGTGACCGATGCGACTGCTGTCGCACGCACCGTGGAAGCGATCGGGCGGCAAGTGTACGCAGCGGCTTCCGTCGTGGTCGTTGGAGGCGATCGGCTGGGACGAAAGGCGGCGGACGATCTCGGTTTGGATTGGGTATCGAATCGTTCGTCGCTCATCGCAACGCTCGATCCGACGATCAGCTACATCTGGTTCATCGACTCCGGGGCGATCCCCCGGCCAGATGCGCTTGCAGCCCTGGTCGATGAAGGCGAGCGGGTGCACGCCGGGATCGCAGGATCGAAGCTCTTGTCGCTGGCCGACCGCAGCCGCCTGCTGAGCGTGGGGGTGGCCACCGACGTATTCGATACTCCCTACACCGGTCTCGATGAAGGCGAGATCGACGCCGGCCAGTACGACGTGGTGCGTGACGTCGCCGCCGTGGACAGCGCATCCATGCTGATCCGCCGCGATCTGGCTCGCGGCCTCGGTGGGCTCGATCCGTTACTGCCGCCCGGCGCCGCCGCCATAGATCTGTGCCAGCGGGCCCGGGTCCGGGGCGGGCGGGTCGTCATCGTCCCCTCGTCCGAGGTCGCCGTTTCTGCCACCGATCGGAGTGGGTGGCGAGAAGACGCCGGTGCCATCCGGGCCATGCTGAAGGTCTACAGCTTGGTGACCCTGCTGTGGGCGGTTCCGCTGCGCTTCGTCGTCGGGCTGTTCTCGGGCATTGCCAACTTGTTTTTGGGGAGACTCACGCTCGTCGACTGGTTGCGGGCGTGGGCGTGGAACCTCGCGCACCTCCCCTCGACCATCACGGGCCGGTGGGAGGCGCGGCGTCATCGCGCCGCCGGCGATGCCGAGCTGTTCCGCTATCAGGCACGGGGTAGTGCGACCCTGCGCGCCGTCGGTGAACTGACCGGGGAGCGGCTGCGGGACCGGCTACCCGGGGAGGATCAGCTCAGCCTGATCGAGCTGGGCCGGGAGCTCAGGCAGCCGGCGATCGTGGTCGGGGCCGTGGGCCTCGTCTTCGTGCTTGCGGCCACACGGCGTCTCTGGGATGGGCTGCCCTCGGTCGGTTTCTCACTGCCGCTTCCCGAATCGGCTGCCGACATGCTTGGTTCCTATGCCGGCGGCTGGAATCCCGCCGGCATGGGTTCGGTGGAGCCACTGCACCCGTTCTTCGCAGTCGCCGGTGTCGTGCAACGTGTGCTGTTCGACAACCCGAATCTCGCCGCCGGCGGGCTCTTTGCCGCCGCCTTCCTCAGTGGGGTCTGGGGAACGACCCGGTTGTTGCGCACGTGGAACATCGATGCGGCACCCGGTCTCCTCGCCGGCTTGACGCTCATGGCCGGGCCGGCGGCGCAGGCGATCGGCGCCGGGACCGGTGTCGAGACGCTGCTGGCAGTGGGTGTGCTGCCGTGGGCCGTTCGTATACCGCTGTCCCGGTTCCCGGTGCGATGGATGGGGCGGATCGGCAAGGTGGCCGCGGCCGGATGGGTGAGCGGGCTTCTCGGCTTGTTGGCGCCGCCGCTCCTGGTTGCTCCGCTGGTCGTACTGGTGGTTCATGCGCTGATCGCACCACGCCAGCTGAGCGGGTGGAGATCGGTTGCCGTGGGAGCGCTGGGCGCCGGGTTGGCGGTGCCACTGCTCTTCCCTTGGCTCGGCGCAGTCGACCTCGATCAGTTCCTCGGTGAGGGCACCGCGTTCTGGGAACCCGGATGGATCCTGGTTGTCGCCTTCACCGCTGCGCTCGTGGCCACGGTGGTGGCCGCCCCGAGCCGACTTGCGCAGATCGCAGGGCTCGGCGGCGTCGTAACCGGCCTGGGAGCAGTCGCAGCTCGTTCGTTCGACTGGGGCTTGGGGCGAGACGTCCATCACGCCGGGCTCGCGCTCGTCGCGCTCGGCTCGGCCATGGTGGTCGGCGCTGCCTACGAGACGATCACCCAGATCGAGCTCGTCAGCGGATGGCGTCGAGCCGTGGCGGGTCTCGGCGTCCTCGGGGCGGCAGCGATGACGGTGACCGTCGTGGTCGTCGTGTTGCCGGGACGCGGCGGACTGCCCGGCGACACGCTCGAGCAGGCGGTGAGCTTCACGGGCGTTGCCTTCGAGGACGCCGCCGAATCCCGCATCCTGTTGGTGGGTCCGGCCGAAGCGCTTCCCGGCGAGAGCCGCATGCTGCGTGGCACCTCGTTCCGGGTGATATCGGCGCCAGAGCCGCGCCTGTGGGAGGCCCGGCTTCCCGAAGAGGGTCCGGCCGACCTGGCGCTCGCGGCCGACCTGGATGACCTCATCGACGGTGAGATCTCGCGCGCGGGGGAGCAGTTGGCCACGTACGGCATTCGGTGGGTCATCTTCCTCGGCGAGTCTCCGCTCGACGCCGTCTTCGCCGGACAGCTCGATCTCGTTCCCCTCCAGGGTCTCCGCACCATCACGTTCGTCTCGGAGGCGGAGTTCCCCTTCCGCGCCGTGTCCGACCGGGGTGACGTCTGGGCACATGACGGAATCAGGTATGTCGGAGGCGGGAGTGGGTCGGTGTTCGTAGCCGAGAGCGCCAACAGCCGCTGGGGGACGGGCTGGCAGCAGCAGGCGTGGGGCAGCCGGGTCGAGGCGGCACCGATCATCGAGTTCGAGCCGATCGAGTCCCGGCGCAACGAAGCCCTCGGCGCCGCCGGATTGTTCGCTGCGCTCGTGATCGTCTCTTGGATCGGGAGGCGCCGCCGGTGAGACGTGCCGCACTGCTCGCGTTCGCCGTTTTGCTCGGGATCGTCGCCTTCGGGCTCCCGCGACCACCAGCGCCGGAGGGCCCGACGTTCACGGGCTCGCCGCTCGAAGGCCGCGCAACGCGATCGTCGGTGTGGTACTGCCCGATGATGTCGGCGGGTGCGATCCGTGACACCTGGTTGTCGGTGGCCTCGGTTGACGGTGTCGAGGTGCAGATCTCGCTGCCCAGCCCGATCCCGAACGAAGAGGTGGACGGCTCTCAGTTCGCCATGCCGGGTCCTGGGGCCCGGTCCATCGAGATCGCTTCCATCGTGCGCCGCGGCGACGCACCGGGTTTCATCGAACTCGACAATGGGCCGGCGGCGGTGGCAGCCGTGATGGCGACGGAGGGCATCGAAGAGGGCACTACCGCGTTGACCGGCGACCGGTGTACGGACTCGGTACCCAAACTGTGGCACCTTCCCGGGGCGACCACCCGGACACAGCGAACGTC
This sequence comes from Acidimicrobiia bacterium, assembly GCA_041608535.1. Classification (GTDB taxonomy): domain Bacteria; phylum Actinomycetota; class Acidimicrobiia; order Spongiisociales; family UBA5794; genus JBFISM01. The sequence continues at coordinate 11,640 of JBFISM010000020.1, read as the reverse complement.
GAATCTGCGTCTCTTCAATCCGTTTCCCGAGCCCGCCAAGGTGACGGTCGGGGGCACGAGCGAATTCGGCGATGTGGGCTTGCTGGGGCTCAGTGCGATCGACGTTCCCGGTCGTTCGTGGACGGACATCAATCTCAATCAGCTCGTATCGCTGCTGGACGACATCGCCTTGACCGTCAGCTCCGACGAGGGTCTGGTCATCCCGTCGCTGACAGTGTCGACCGACGTCGACGAGGCGAGCTGGCCCGGCACCGGGCTCGCCACATCGTGGAGCTTCCCGGTGGCGACGATCGAGGACCTTCCTGGCTTCGTTGTCATATCCAATCCTGGTGACGCTCCGCTCAGCGTGGACATCGACGTGCACACGTTCGATTCCGCGCTCGTCGCCGCCCGAACCGAGAGTGTCCCGGCAGGCCAGCCGGTGCGCATTCCGCTGAGCGATCTCGCCGACGGACCTTTTGGCATCGTGGTGCGAGCGACCGCTCCGGTGGCGGCCGTGGTCGTTGCCGAGGACGTGGCGACGACCACCGCCGAGGAGGACACGAGCGACGTCGAGCAGATCGACGCAGGTCGGATCGCCGGGACCGTTGGGATCACGGAGCCCGTACGGCGGTGGCTGCTGCCCGGCATCGGCGGTATCGACGAGGCCCCGACGACCATCTGGTTGCTGAACTCCGGAACGGAGGTTGCGTCGGTCACGGTGCAGCCACTCGGCGGGGCGGCGATCGATGCGGAGACCTTCGAGGTCGCCCCCGGGACGGTGCATCCGATCGAGCTGCGCTCGATCGGCGTAGCCGGATATCTCGTCGATGCAGACTCGCCCATCGCAGCCGGGTGGAGTATCGAGTTCGGGGGAGGGGTCGCCTTCGTGGCCGGGTCCCCCGTCGGCGGCTGAGCCGCGGTGGGTACGCAACTTCTCGTCATCGCTGCGCTGACCGTGATGGTCGTTGCTGCGGCCCTGGGGACGCGACGCTGGCAGCGGCCCGTGCACGCCACGGTCACGCTCGACGGCTACGAGTTCCCGGAGGGTTTTGTCGTGTTCACGTCGACTGAGTGCGTCAACTGCAAGACCGCCCTCGCCCGGCTGAAAGCCACGGATCTGCCGGTACGCGAGGTCACGTGGGAGCTGGAGGGCAAGACGATCGAGGCGCTCGGTGTCGCAGCGGTGCCGCTGGTGGTGAAGGTCGGCCCGGACGGATCGGCTGTCGCCCAAACGGTCGGGGTGCCCTCGCAGCGCTGGCTGCGCCGTCACGGACGCATCGACTGAGGCGGACGGGCTCCGCCCCGACTCGGTGCGTGCGGTCCCCGAACGATCCTTGGTTCGGAACGCGAATCGTCCTACCTTTCCCGTCCATGACTCCATGTGTGAAATGCGGCGAAGGGGCGCAGGTCGCCATGTCGTTCAACTACGGGTCGATGGAGGTGTGGCTCGGGGACATCGGCCCCGGATTCGATCGCCACGCCATGTATGCGCTGTGTGAGATGCACGCCGACCGTATGGCCCCGCCGGTGGGGTGGGTGCTGTACGACAACCGATGCGACAGCGAGCCGCCCCTGTTCCTCACCGCCGACATGCTGCGACCGGTGATTCCGCAGCTCGCCATCGACGGCGTCGCCTGAGCCATGCCGATCGACAGGGACGTGCTCGATGCCGTCCGCGAGATGGACGAGCACGAGCTGCGCAGGCTGCTCATCCTTGCTCAGGCGCGCCTCGAGCGGAGGGGAGTGCCGGTGGGAAACGGCTCGAAGACGAAGGTGTCGTTGCGCCAGCAGCACGTCCGGTGCGGCAAACAATCGTGCACCCGTTGCCCCCACGGGCCCTACTGGTACGCCTACTGGACCGAGGAGGGACGCCGGCGATCCCGGTACATCGGCAAGCTCGACGACCTGCCCGAGCTCGCCAACTAGGTCCGGTCATTCACCGATGGTACGGGACGACTCGTGAGCCCGTCGCTAGCGCCGCCACGCGGCACAATGCCGCGGCGTCGGTAACCTCTTGCCGTGGCCACGACCGTTATGACGAGGCGCGACGACCTCCCGGAAGCCGCTGGTCCGGCGCGTCCCGACCCCCGGCTGCGCTCGTCGAAGCTCCTGGTGCTCTTCTCGATCGCAGTGCCCACGCTGCTGATCCTGGTCATCATGTCGGGCATCATCGAGTCGGCTCGGCCGATCAACTCGTTCCCGTTCGTCGACATCCAGTTCCGCACCCCGGCGTTGCTCGTCGCCAACACGCCCACGGGTGGCGACATGGGGGCCCATGTCCTCTTGCCGCAGTATCTGCGCGACACGCTGCTGCCATCGGGACGCATCCTCGGGTGGAGCAACGATTGGTACGCCGGCTTCCCGGTTCTCTACTTCTACTTCCCGCTCCCCGCCTTGACGACGGTCCTTCTCGATTTGTTGCTGCCGTACGGAGTGGCCTTCAAGATCACGACGATCCTCGGTCTGCTCGCCCTCCCCACGGCGCTGTACTTCTTCATTCGCAGCCTGGGCTTCGCCCGGCTGGTGGCCGGGTTGGCGACGACGGTCGCCTCGGGTTACGTGTTCATGGAGTCGTTCAGCATCTTCGGCGGCAACGTCAAGTCGACCCTGGCCGGCGAGTTCTCGTTCGGCTGGTCGTTTGCGCTCTCCTTGGTGTATCTCGGGCTCGTCGTGCGCGACACGCGCAGCGGCCGCGGCTTCACGCCGCGGGCGGCGCTGGTCCTCGCCGCAACTGCACTCACCCACATCGTCACCACGATGGTGGTCGTGGTGGTGTCTCTCGTGCTGTTCACGCGCCGTGGCGGGGCGCGCACGGTCGTCCAGTCCTGGCTGCTCGGCTTCGCCGTGTCGGCCTTCTGGGCGCTGCCGCTGGCGATCCGGGTCTTCCAGGGGATGACCGCAGACATGAACTGGTCCCCGGTGCGCGGCCTCCTCGGCGACACATTCTCCCCGGGGGTCATCGCCACTCCGCTTCCCAACGAGTTCATCCCTGTGCTGGCGCTCGGGATCGTCGGCATGTTCTGGACGCTCCTGCGCCGGGACGACGTCACCGTGCTGCTCGCCATGACCCTGCTGCCGGCCATCGGCTACTGGGTCCTGCAACTCGAAGGCGTCACGCTGACCAAGGTCTACAACGGCCGGTTGCTGCCGTACTGGTATCTCGGGGTGTTCATCTTTGCGGGACTGGCCGTTGGCCTGATGGTTCGGGCCGGGGTGCGGTACCTGCCGGACCGAACACGGAACCTGAGCTTCGCCGGGTCGGTGATCATCGTGCTTGCCCTCAACGTCACGATTGCGGGGGTTCACGACCTTCCCGGATGGGTGCGCTGGAACTTCACCGGCTACGAAGGGAAAGACAACTACGCCCAGTACGACGATCTCCTGAGCACGCTGGCTTCGTTCCCGGAGGGACGGGTCATGTGGGAAGCCAACTCGGACCTGGGGCGGTACGGAACACCGATGGCTCTCATGCTCGTGCCGTACTGGACCGAGACACAAGCGTCGATGGAGGGACTGTTCTTCGAGTCGTCACTGTCGACACCTTTCCACTTCCTCAACGCATCGGAGGTGAGTGAGAAGCCGTCGAACCCAGTGCGAGGTCTCACCTACCGTCCGCTCGATTTCGAGCGCGCCATTCCCCACCTCGCAGTGTTCGGTGTCGACTACTACGTGGCCTGGACCGATGCGGCCAAGGAGGCGGCTGCAGCTGCCGGGCTCCCCAAGATCGTCGACGTCGAACCGTGGAGCGTGTTCGACCTGCCGGACTCGCCGCTCGTCGAGATCGCCGATCGCCAGCCGCTCAACTACGTCGGTGACGAGCCGTTTGTCGAAGCTGCGCTCAATTGGTACGACGACATCGAGGGTCTCGACCAGTGGATGGTGGTCGATGGGCCTGAAGACTGGCCCCAGATCGCCGACTTCGAAGGTCCCTTCGATGGCGGCGCTCGTTTCGATACGCGCGGTGCACAGGTGACCGCGGTAGACATCAGCGACCACAGGATCTCGTTCCGCACCGATGCCGTCGGTGTGCCCCACCTCATCAAAGTGTCCTACTTCCCGGCATGGTCGGCGACCGGAGCCGAGGGCCCGTATCGAGCCGCACCGTCGCTCATGATCGTGGTGCCCACTGAAGAGAGCGTCGTCATCGAGTTCAAGAACGGTGTGCCGGAGAACATCGGGCTTGCGCTGACGGCCATCTCTCTCGTCGGTCTCTTGTGGTGGGAAGTGAGGCGGCGGAACCCGCCACTCGCACCGGGATCGGGGAGGGCAGTGCGGCGGCAGGAGCTCCAATGAGCTCGGTGGGCGACTACGCCAAGAGCTTGGCCACGAGGACGGCCGGCGGGCAGCTGCTGCGGCTGGCGGTCATCGGGGTCATCAACACGGTCGACTTCCTCTTGTTCTTCAACCTGCTCCGCAACGTCGGGATGGTGCGAGACCTCGCCGTCACGGTTGCGTTCGCCGCAGCCACGTTCATCTCGTACGTGCTCAACCGCCGCTGGACCTTCGGGCTACCCGACAACGCAGGAGGCGCCGTCGAGACCGCACAGTTCTATGTCGTCAACCTCGTGGCTTGGGCGGTGACCGTGGTGGTGATCAATCTGGCGGATCTCTGGTTCGGTCCGCTCTCCCGGCTCGGTGAGAATGTTGCTTCGCTGGCGGCCGGGGTGATCGTGCTGGTACCGAAGCTCGCTTCATATCGCGACATAGTGTTCAAGAAGGCGCTGCGCCGGCACGGCGACCGCGTCTCTTAGACCGGTCTGGAGCGCCCTGCTGTCTCTCCCGCAGCGAGCATCCGCCGGATCCGCCAGATGCCGCGCAGGGTGCGTGGGATGCGCTTCCACAGTCGCGACTTGCTCTCTCGCTCCTCGCGGACGACCACCGGAACCTCGACGATGACAAAGCCGGCACGCTCGGCGCGGATGACCAGCTCCGTGTCGAACAGGTCGGTGGTGGACACGACGTCGCGGCCGACGGCCTCGATCACTCTCTTGTGGATGGCCTTCATCCCATGCGTATCCGACACCTTCGAACCGAGAACGAAGCGCAAGAGCAGATTGAAGCCCCAGGTGGCGAAGCGGCGAAACATGCTGCGCTCGTCCGAGGAACCGGGAGCCCGCTTGCTGCCGAGGATGAGATCTGCCGTTCCGGCATGGCCCAGCGCAGTGGTGAGGAAGTCGCCGGAGAAGTAATCGATGTCGAAATTGACAACCCAGTCCGATCCCGCGGCGAGAAATCCGGTGCGCATGGCCGCGCCGTAATCCGGCTCGGGAAGCTCCATGACATCGAGGGCAGGAAAGCGGTCGGCCAGCGCCCGGATGGTGTCGGCGGTGCCATCCGTGGAGCCGTTCTCCACGGCGAGCACCGCCACGTCGGCGTCGACCGCCTCGAGCTGCGCAAACAACTTGGGAAGCGCCACCGGCGCATACTCCGCCTCGTTGTGCATCGGAATGACGACGGTGACCGTCGGTGGGGTGGGCTGGCTCACGGCGGCAGGAGCATACAAAAGGGGGCGCAGGCTGCACACCGATCACCCGGTCCTACACTCCCGGCGCATGGATCTGTCCCCCATCTTCAAGGCTTACGACGTGCGCGGGCTTGCACCCGAGCAGCTCGACGAGGAAGTCGCGACCCGCATCGGTGCCGGTTTCGCCTCGTTCGCCGGCGCGCCGGTGATCGCAGTCGGCCACGACTGCCGCTCGTCATCTCCGGCCATCGTGGCCGGCCTCGTGTCCGGCATCACCCGCCAAGGCGTCGATGTCGAGATGCTGGGGCCGATCACGACCGACATGCTCTATTACGCAGCCGGAGATCGCGACGTACCGGGAGTCGTGGTGACGGCGTCACACAATCCACCGGAGTACAACGGACTCAAGTTCTGTCTCGCGGGCGCTGCGCCCGTCGGCGCCGATACCGGTCTGGCGGAGATCCGGCGTTTCGCCGAGCAGGGGCTCGCTGCCGCCGAGACCACCGGCTCGGTCCGTGATGTCGCAGTGACACAGGGCTACATCGATCATGTGCTCGACGTCGTGGACGGATCGACCATCGGCGAGCTGCATGTCGCCGTCGACGGCGGCAACGGAATGGCCGGAGTCGTGCTGCCCGGCGTCTTCGACCGGATCGACGCCCGGCTCGAACCGCTGTACTTGGAGCCGGACGGCACGTTTCCCAATCACCCGGCAGATCCACTACGGCCAGAGAACATCGCGGACCTGCTGGAGTTGGTCGATCGGGTGCAGCCGGATCTCGGGGTGGCGTTCGACGGGGACGCCGATCGAGCGTTCTTTGTCGACGAAAAAGGGTTGCCGCTGCCCGGATCCACCACCACCGCCATCGTCGCCGAATGGTTCCTGGCACGCCATCCCGGCGCAACGATCGTGCACAATCTCATCTGCTCGCGAGCAGTCCCGGAGACCGTGCGGGCCGCCGGCGGGGTGCCGGTGCGGACCAAGGTCGGGCACTCCTACATCAAACAGGTGATGCTCGAAACCGGTGCCGTGTTCGGTGGCGAGCACTCGGGTCACTACTACTTCAGAGACCATTACCGCGCCGATTCGGGGATCATGGCCATGCTGGTGTTGTTGCGCGTGTTGTCCGAGTCGGGACGTCCCCTGTCCGAGCTGCGACAGAAGTACGAGCCATACGCCCAGTCGGGTGAGATCAACCTGGAGGTGGATGATCCCGCCACCACCATCGAGCGGTACGGTGAGGCTCTGGCTGGTGATGAGGGAGACGATGTCACTGTGGACCGGCTCGACGGCCTCACCGTCGACCTGGGTCGCGGAAAGTGGTACAACCTGCGGCCGTCCAACACCGAGCCATTGCTGCGGCTCAACGTCGAGGGACCCGACGAAGCGACTGTCTCGACGATCGTCGCCGACGTCCGATCTCGTGTGGACGAGCTGGTATGACGCTCATCGATCCGGATCTCCTGGCCATCATGCAATGTCCCAACTGCGAAGGCGAACTGGCCGAGACTCTGCAACCACCGTCGCTGACGTGCCAATCGTGCGGATTGCGCTATCCCGTCCGTGACGGCATTCCGGTGATGCTCATCGAGGAGGCGATGCGACCTCATCCGGATGCCGACCCGAGTGACCGGTGAGCCTGCCGCCATGAACGAGTCCATGCGTCGCCTCGTGTTCGACACCCCCGCGCAACTCGCTTGGGCGCTGGACTTGGAACCGCCCCGGCTGGCGGCTGCACACGATGTGGTGCTGGTGGGCATGGGTGGTTCTGCGATGGCGGCGGAAGCGGCTGCGCTCGCTGTCGGCGATGGCGGGATCCTGGCTCATGTTCACCGTGGGTACGGGCTCCCGGAGTGGGCCGTGGATCGGCGAGCAACAGTGGTCGCCTGCTCCTATTCGGGGAATACCGAGGAGACGGTGAGCTCCGTCGAAGCCGCCCGGGACGCAGGGCTGCCAGTGGTGGCAGTCACGAGCGGTGGCGAGATCGGCTCGGTCGGCGACATTCCCACCATCTCGGTACCGGAGGGTCTCCAGCCGCGGGCGGCATTCGGCTATCAGACGGGTGCCGTGATCTGCGCACTGGCCGGGGTGGGGGCCGTCGATGAGGTTGCCGCGACGCTGACACCGGCCATCGAGGTGATGGAGGGGCTGCTGGGAGACGGGAGGGGTGCCGCGGTGGCGCTCGGCGAGGACATCGCCGATGCAATGCAGCACGTCATTCCGCTTGTCGTGGGTGGGCGGGGGGTCGCGGCCACGGCCGCACGCCGCTGGAGCACACAGATCAGCGAGAACGCCAAGCGGCTGGCGTTCTTCGCCGAAGTACCTGAGCTGAACCACAATCTTCTCGAGGCGATGGCGGGCTCGGAAAGCGAACCTGGTCGGGTGGGTGTCGTCGCGCTGCATGATCCCGCCGGACCCGAGCGACATAGGACGAGAGTCGAGCACACGATGGTTCGCCTCGGCGGCAAGGTACACTCCAGCGGCGAGGTACGAGCCCAGGGGCGCCATCCGCTGGCCAGGTTGTTCAGCCTCGTCATCGTCGGCGACATCGCATCCGTCGCTCTGGCGGATCTCCTCGAGGTCGAGGCTGAGCCCGTCGCCGTTCTCGAAGATTTCAAGAGAGCCATCGCATCGAGAGAGGACCACACATGAAGTACGACATCGCGGACATCGGTATCGCCGACGTCGGCCATCGCCGCATCGAATGGGCGGCGCGACGCATGCCCGTACTCGAGGCGATTCGGGAGCGCTTCGAGCGCGATCAGGTTCTCGCCGGGGTGAAGGTGGCGGCGACGATGCACGTCACGTCGGAGACGGCCAACCTGATGCTCACACTGCGAGCCGGTGGCGCATCGGTGGCGCTGTCCGCCTCCAACCCGTTGTCCACACAAGACGACGTTGCGGCGGCTCTGGTCGATTCGGGTATCCCGGTGTTTGCGATACGAGGCGAGGACTCCGAGACGTTCTACCGGCACATCGATGCGATCCTCGATACCGAGCCCGACATCGTGTTCGACGACGGCGCGGACACGACCACCGTGTTGCACTCGAAGCGCACCGATCAGAAGATCCTCGGCGGTCTCGAGGAGACCACCACCGGGGTGATCCGGTTGCGAGCCATGGCGAACGACGGCGTGCTCCGCTTCCCCGTCGTGGCCGTGAACGACTCGGCGACAAAGCACCTCTTCGACAACCGGCACGGCACCGGGCAGTCGTCACTCGACGGCATCCTGCGCGCCGCCAACATCTTGTTCGCCGGTCGCACGGTCGTTGTCGCTGGATATGGCGACTGTGGTTGGGGTATCGCCGAGCGGGCAAAGGGTCTCGGGGCGGATACGGTGGTCGTCGAGATCGATCCCGTGCGTGCCGTGGCCGCGACCATGAACGGGCACCGGGTGATGACCACCGAGGAGGCAGCCCCGATCGGCGATGTCTTCATCACCGCCACCGGCAACATCTCCGTCTTCCGTGGTGAGCACTTCGAGAAGATGAAGGACAGCGCGATCCTCGCCAACGCCGGCCACTTCGACGTCGAGCTCGACCTCAAGGCGCTCGAGTCGATGGCCGTGTTCAATCGCGAGCTACGCAACAACCTCCAGGAGTATGCGATGCCCGATGGGCGCCGGCTGCTGGTAGTGGCAGAGGGCAGATTGGTGAACCTCGGTGCCGCCGAAGGTCATCCGGCCGACGTCATGGACATGTCCTTCGCCGACCAAGCACTCGCCGCCGAGTGGATCGTGCAGAACGGCGACTCGCTCGAGCCCCAGGTGTACGTGCTTCCTCAGGAGCTCGACAACGAGGTGGCCCGTCTCAAGCTGGAGGCTATGGGCGGCGGGCTCGAGCAACTCACCCCCGAGCAGGCGAAGTATCTCGAGAGCTGGGAAGAAGGCACGTAGCGACATTCCGGTCGAGGCAGGCGTCCTCGATCGAGTTGTCGCTCACTGCCTCCGCAACTGATCGATAGCTCTACGTCACCGAGCGAGCCACACACGTCCCCGGGGGCAAGCAGTCGCTTCCGGAGAGTCTCTCGTTGCGTAGATGCTCAGCCGACGACGTTCGGGTCCGGGACCTTGCTGCGCAGGGCGAACTGGAAGGCGCTCCATGCCGAGGTGGGGTCGCCGATCTCCTCCTTGGCGATGCGAGCCGATTCGGCAGAGATGGGTTTTGCATTGGGGGCCTTGACGTGGACCTCGGCCACCCGCTCCATGAGCAGAAACCAGCCGACCGCCTCGTCAACCGACTCACCGACCGTGAGCAGTCCGTGGTTGCGCAGGATGGTGGCTTTCGACTCACCCAGGGCGACGGCGATGCGCTTGCCGCCCTCGACGCTCCTCACCTGCACCTCTTCGTCGTCGAAGACGCTGTGATCTTCGAAGAACGCCGTGGCTTCCTGGCAGATCGGTGCGAAGAGGGCGGCGTTGGCCGCCCACGGCGTGCCGTACGGGGTATGGGTGTGTGCGGCGCTCACGATTTCGGGCCGGGCATCGTGAATCGGGCCGTGGATGTGATACGCCGTCATGTTGATGTCGCCCGTTCCCTGAACGATGCGGCCACCGGGACCCACGAGCACCATATCGGCCACAGTTGCCCGACCAAATGGGACGCCGTACTTGAGCAACCAGAAATGGTCGACCAACTCCGGGTCGCGCGCCGAGATATGGCCGTCGCCGAGCGTCCCCCAGCCGAGTGCACCAAACACGCGGTATGCAAGCGCACAGCGCCGTTGCCGGTGCAAGCGAGTCTCCTCGACGCTGCCGAACACCGGCTCGGTGTCGCTGCGGAGCAGCATCGGGTAGCTGTCCATCCAGCCAGGATACCGATCGACCGCATCCGCGAACGTGTCACTGTGCCGCGGCAGCATGGCTCACATGGCGATGTGGTGCCGTCTCTGTGGATCCCGGACGCGGGAAGTCGTGTGCGCCTCGTGTACCGCCGAGCTCGTCCGCGGCGGCGAAGTCGTGGCGCCATCGGGGCTGTCGATCGCCGCAGCCTTCGAGCATCGTGGGCCGGTGCGCAGTGTCGTGCATCGCGTCAAATACGACGCCGACCGGGGTGCTGCCGCCTGGCTCGCCCAGGCGATGCGTTCGGTGGCGCCGCCAGATGCCACGGGCTGGGTGCCCGTGCCGCGAGCACGGGTCCGTGCGATCCGATACGGAGTCGATCCTGCCCGATTGTTCGCCGAGCTGCTCGCCGACGCCAGCGGAATCCCGGTCGTACCGGTGCTCGGGCCCGCATGGTGGTGGGCCTCTCACAGCCGAGGCCAGTGGCCGCAGCTCAGCTCGCCTCGTTTCACGGTCCGCACGCAGGCCCTCGATGCGCGCTGGGTGCTGGTCGACGACGTGGCGACCAGCGGCGCCACGCTCGACGCCGCCCGGCGGGCATTGGGCGGCCACGTGCGCCGAGCTGTCGTCGCGACAGCGGTGCGCACTCGCTTGAGTAGGCTCTGACTACCACCGAGACCATTCTGTGACGTGGCAAGGAGGAACAGATGGACGTTCGGGTGCATGGCAAGAACATGCAGGTTGCCAACGGGGTGCGGGCGCTGGCTGAGGAAAAGGTGAAGCACGCCGGTCGCATCTTCGACGATGGCGGGTCAGCCGATGTCGAGTTCACGGAACGCAACAACCCGAGACTCGCCGAGGAGCGTTACAAGGTCGAGATCACGACGGTGGCGAAGGGTCACACGGTCCGGATCGAAGCGTCGTCGATCGACGATCGCGCCGCCCTGGACATCGCGGTCGACAAGTTCGAGCGCCAGCTCCGCCGTCTCAAGGAGCGTCTCGTGCAGCGTCACCGCTCGGGCAATCAGCGGATCAGCCCACCGGTCGAGGTCGATGAGGAGAGGCTGGCCGACGAGGCGCGGTCTGTGGTTCGTACGAAACGGTTCGACATGCGCCCGATGTCGGTGGACGAGGCCATCTTGCAGATGGAGATGCTGGGTCACGATTTCTTCTTCTTCCTCGATGCCGAAACCGGCAAGCACAATGTCCTCTACCACCGCGACGACGGAGCCCTCGGCCTCATCGAACCAGCCTGAGCCCCGGATGATCCACGAGGCTTGACGCCCCCCGAGCAATCGGGAGCTCTCCACACGCCAGCTCCCAACGATGCGAGCACAGCGAGCGAGCGCACCAAGGAAGCCTGTCCAAGGGAAACGGGCGCCGCTTTCGCTCGCGGCCTGCGGCGGCGGCGG
>JBFISM010000019.1:0-35645 GCA_041608535.1 Acidimicrobiia bacterium | reverse complement strand
CCGTTCAAAGTCAACGTCCGCAAGCTGAAGAATCTCGGGCTCACCCTCAGCTTCAATCCCGGATACGAACTCTCCCCACGGGGCAAGGCGTATCTCGCGGCCAAGCATCAGGACGAATAGGTCGGCTCCGGGCGGGCCGTCGCGGCTATCGCCGCAAGGCCACCGGCGATCGCCCCGAAGAAGTGGCCCTCCCATGACACAGCACTGCTGACGGGGAGGACTCCGGCGAGCAGCGTGCCTCCATAGAGGAGGAGCACCAACAGCCCGATGGCGATGCCGCTTGCGGAACGTTCCCGTAACCCGATCACAACGAGGTAGGTGATGTAGCCGAAGACGAGCAGGCTGGCGCCGATGTGAATGGCCGTGCGAGCGAAAAGCCAGGTGAGTCCGCCGCCGACGAGTGTGATGAACAGCGTGACGACGAGCCATCTGCGGACTCCATGGAGGGCCACGAGTGCGCCGAGGACGAGCACCGGCAGTGTGTTCGACACGAGATGACCCAAACCGCCGTGGAGGAATGGCGCCCACAGCACACCATCGAGCCCATCGAGCGATCGGGGGAGGATGCCGTGTCGATCGAGACCGTCGTCGAAGGCGACCTGGTCGGCGATCTCGACCATCCACATGACCCCGATGAAGAGCCCCAGCGGGACGAACCGCTGCAGCGTCGGTGTGCGGGCGGTGCCGGTGGTCACCTCCTGATCGTAGGGGCTCCGGGGAACAAATCGGCGGGCCAGACGGTCGACGCTGTACCCTCTCCTCGGCAAGGTATCGGAGGTTCGTGGCTGGGATCGTGGGCTTTGGTGGGTATGTGCCCGAGCGTGTGATCACCAACGACTTCTGGGTGGAGAGGCTCGACACCTCCGATGAGTGGATCACGCAGCGCAGCGGCATCAAAGAGCGCCGGATGGCCGCACCCGAGGAGTCGACGCTCGACCTGGCCGAACAGGCAGCACGGCGAGCCGTGGCAGATGCGGGACTCGTTGTGGCCGACATCGGGGAGATCATTCTCGCCACGGACACTCCCGAGGTGTACACCCCGGACACGTCGTCATTGCTCCAGCACCGTCTCGGCTGTGACCCCGTCCCGACCTTCGATCTGGGCGGAAGCGGCTGCGCCGGCTTCGTGCAAGCACTCGATGTGGCTCGGGCTCGCATCATGCTGCACGGGAGAACGATCCTCGTCGTCGGTGTCGAGCTCCTGCTGCGCATGATCGATTGGACGGATCGCAGCACAGTGGTGCTCTTTGGCGATGGGGCAGGTGCCGTCGTGATGGCACCGCAGCCCGGGCGGGCGGCCCTGCTGGACGCAGTCGCCGGCACCGACGGCAGCCAAGCACACATCCTCACCCTGCTCACCGGGGGGACGAAGTACCCCTTCGGACCGGAAGCTGTCGCGACCGGCGCCTACATGCGGGTCGACATGAACGGGCGACAGGTCTTCCGCGAGGCGGTGCGCAGGATGAGTGGCGCGGTGGACGATCTCCTCGGGCGCATCGGGCGCACCCCCGCCGACGTCGCGCTCGTCATCCCCCACCAGGCCAACCTGCGCATCATCGATGCCGTACGTGAGCACGTGTCGCTCAGCGAGGAGCAGATGTACGTCAATGTGGATCGCTATGGGAACACCGGGTCCGCATCGGTGCCGCTGGCGCTGTCCGAGGCGGTGGCCGAGGGCCGGATCGACGATGGCGACCTCGTGATCCTCACCGCCTTTGGCGCCGGGTTTCACTGGGCTGCCGCAGCGCTCCAATTCTGAGCCGGCACCATCACAGACCGATGGCGAGGTCGTTGAGAAGCTGGGCTGCGTTGGCCGCGACCGGCTCGCCGTGGCCGACGACGATGGTGCTGGGCGCCAAAGCGGCCAGGAGCAACACCGACTCGTCGGCCATTGCCATGTCATCGCTGAACTGGGGGTTGGCGCCCGTTGGGGCCCCGCCGCTCTCGTTCAGAGCATCGCCGGCGACGAGAAGCCGGCTCACCGGGTCGAACACAGAGATGTGCCCGGGGGTATGGCCGGGTGTTCCGATGATGTGGAGATCGAAGACGGTGTCGCCGTCGTTGAGCGGCTGCAGGGCCTGCGGGGTGGGAACGGCGCCCATATCGCCCTCTCCGATGTAGCCGATGGCGTCGGGCGCCGCGCTCAGCACGGCATCGATACTCCCTACGTGGTCGGGATGGGAATGGGTCAGGATGACATGGCCGACGTTCCCCCAGCCCAGACCGAGAGCGGTCAACGCGGCTTCGATCTCACCTTCGCTGCCACCGACTCCCGTATCGACCAGTGCAGCTTCGCCGCCTCGTTCCAGGACGTAGGCGGACACGAATCCGAGGTTCACCCGCTCCCAGCTGAACGCATCCCCGGTGACGGCCTCGGTCGTGACGCCTGTCTCGATCGTCGAGCTCGCAGCGGGATCACCCGCAGTGGTCGCCGGCTGCGCCGCCGCGGCAGTGGTCGGAGCGTCGGTCGGGTCCTCGCTCTGCGGCGTCACCCCTACCGCGCTGGTGGTGGTTGGGCTCGCATCGTCGCCACAGGCAATCGTCGCCACCCCGAGCACGGCGACCGAGGCCGTGCCCTTGCCGAGAGTGGCGAGGAAGCGGCGACGGGTGTAGATCGTCATCGCAGCTGTTCCTTCGTCGGCACTGTGAACCGTACTCAGACAGCGGAGGTATGTGTGGCGGATCCCCGGCCGTCCACCACAATGCGTGGATGAGCGAGGGTCTGGCGCACCGCCTGCGCAGTTCGTACCACGAGGCGGCCACACGGGTGTTCCTCGATGTGCCCGGCGACGGTGGATGGACCTATGGCCAGGTCGATGAGCTCGCCGGTCGCATCGCAGCCAGGCTCGCCGGCCAGGGGCTGGGCCCCGGGGAGCGGGTCGTCGTTCAAGTCGACAAGTCGGTGCAGGCGGTGGCGCTGTACCTGGCGTGTCTTCGCACCGGAGCCACGTACGTGCCGCTCAACCCGGCATACACGAGGGACGAGGTGGCAGGGTTCGTCGCCGATGCCCGGCCGAGACTCGTCGTGTGCCACCCGGAGCGAGCCGACGAGCATCGCCGGGTCCTGACCCTCGCCGCGGACGGGTCGGGGACCCTGCTTGCGGGAGGGACCGGCTTGCCTCCGCTCGATCCCGTTGCGGTGGATCCCGAAGACATCGCGGCGATGTTGTACACCTCGGGCACCACCGGGCGCTCCAAGGGAGCGATGTTGAGCCATCGCGCGCTCATCGCAAATGCGGAGGTGCTCAACGTGGCCTGGGGCATTCGTGCCGACGACGTGCTGGTTCACGTGCTACCGATCTTCCACACCCACGGCCTGTTCGTTGCGCTGAACACGCTCATGCTGAGTGCGGCGTCCGTCCGGCTGCTGCCCCGGTTCGATCCCGCCACCGTTGCCGCGACGCTGCCCGGTGCGACGGTGATGATGGGGGTGCCCACGCATTACGGCAGGTTGCTCGCCGCCGCTGCGGTCGATCGAAGCTCGACAGCCGGGATGCGACTCTTCGTCTCGGGCTCGGCGCCACTCGGACGCGAGGCTTCCGATCGCTTTCACCACGTGACCGGTCACCGTATCTTGGAGCGGTACGGCATGACCGAAGCCGGCATGATCACCTCGAATCCGCTCGAGGGGGATCGTATCCCCGGCACGGTTGGATTCCCGCTACCGGGGTACACCGCCAGAGTGCGCAAGGACTCGGGCGAGCCGGCCGCCATGGAGGAACCGGGGATCCTCGAGATCACCGGCCCTCATCTCTTCTCCGGGTACTGGGGCATGCCGGGGGCGACAGCCGCAGCCCACACGCCGGACGGGTACTTCCGCACCGGCGACGTCGTGACCATGGACGACGCTCAGCGGGTGACGATCGTGGGGAGGGCGTCGGATGTCGTCATCACCGGTGGCCTCAACGTGTACCCACGCGAGGTCGAGGATGTGCTCGACGGTTTGCCGGGTGTCGTCGAATCAGCGGTGGTGGGTCTTCCGGACGTCGATCTGGGTGAGGCGGTGGTCGCCTTTGTCGTCGCCGAGCGAGGCTTTTCGGCCGAGACTCTGCGATCGGCGGTTCGAGAGCAGCTCGCCGGATTCAAGTGTCCCAAGGAGTTCATCTTCATCGAAGAGTTGCCGCGCAACGCCATGGGGAAGATCCAGAAGACGAAGCTGCGTGATGCCGCACCGTGAGCCGGCCATCCGCTGTAGGTTTGGGATCCGTATCAAGGAGAGAATCGGGGGAAGAGCAGGCATCTCATGAACCCAGAGCAAATCCCATGAAAGTGCTGGTGACCGGTGCAACCGGGTACATCGGCGGCCGTCTCGTCGGGCGGTTGCTCGATGAGGGTCACTCCGTGCGCTGTCTGGCTCGCAATCCGAGCAAGCTCGCTCAGGACCCCTGGATCGATCGGGTGGAGGTGGTCCAGGGTGACGTCCTCGACATCGCAACGCTCGCCCCGGCGCTCGAGGGGATCGACTTTGCCTACTACCTCATCCATTCCATGGGTGACACCGCCGAGTTCGCCGAGGTCGACCGCAACGCAGCCGAGAACTTCACCAAAGCGGCCGAAGCGGCCGGCGTGCGCCGCATCGTCTATCTCGGGGGCGTCGGTGACTCCGGGGAGGAGCTGTCCTCGCACCTGTCGAGCAGGCAGGAAGTGGGCGAGATCCTTGCCTCCGGAACGACGCCGGTCACCGAGCTTCGGGCCGCCGTCATCATCGGCAGCGGCTCGGTGTCCTTCGAGATGGTGCGGTACCTCACCGAAGTCCTCCCGGTGATGACCACACCCCGTTGGGTGCGGAGCAGATGTCAGCCGATTGCGATCCGAGACGTGCTGGCGTTGCTGTTGAGGGTGCTCGACGATCCGGAACCGGTGAACCGCACGTGGGAGATCGGGGGACCGGAGGTACTCACGTACGAGGACATGATGCAGATCTATGCATCTGTCGCCGGTCTGCCGAAACGGATGATCATTCCGGTGCCGGTGCTGAGCCCGGGGCTGTCATCGCTGTGGATCGGGTTGGTGACACCGCTCCCGGTCAAGATCGCCAGACCGCTCATGGAGAGCCTCCGCCACGATGCGGTGGTGACCGATGACTCGATCCATGAGTACTTCCCGTACGAACCGATCAGCTATCGCCAGGCGGTCGAGCTGGCTCTGCAGCGGCACGAGGACCGGCACGTGACGACCCGGTGGTCGGACACGGCCGGGCCGGCAGCGCCGTCGCCCACCGATCCCGAATGGGCGGGGGGTGCGTTGCTCGAGGACGAGCGCATCGTTCGCACGACTGCCGACAAGGTCGACCTGTTCTGGGCTTTCACCAGGATCGGCGGCGCCGTCGGCTACTACGGGTACTCGTGGGCTTGGTGGCTACGGGGTCTGGTGGACCAGGTCGTCGGCGGAGTGGGATTGCGCCGCGGCCGGCGCCATCCGGAAGAGTTGCGACCCGGTGAGGCGCTCGACTTCTGGCGGGTCAAAGCAGTCGAACGAAATGAGAGGCTCCTTCTCGAAGCCGAGATGAAGCTGCCGGGGCGGGCCTGGTTGGAGTGGGTCATCGAGGACGAGGCCGGAGACCAACGCCTGCGCCAGACGGCATACTTCGCACCACTCGGACTGTGGGGTCGTGTCTACTGGTACTTGTTGTGGCCGGCGCATGCGTTCGTGTTCCCCAACATGGTGCGCCGCATCGTCGAGACCGCCGAGGGTCGTTCCAGCAGGATCGGCTAGAGGCAGGTTCAGCCCTCCAGGTCGCCGAACCCCTCGGCGAAACCGAACAGGTCCACCAGCGCATCCTCCGGGGCGACATCTTCCGCGGGTGGCGCCTCGATCACCACCTCCGTGCCGATGTCGAACATCTCCATGATCATCACCATGGACTCGAACTCGCCGCCACCTGCTGCGGGTTCCATATCGGCGCCGGAGATGGCGAACTGGTAGCGGCGCAGGATGCCATCGTCTCCGATCCACACGTCGAAAGGAAGCTCTTCGATGCCCGATGCCCCGATCTGGGCTTCGATTTCGGCCCGCTCCTCGGGTGTGGCGTTCTCGGTGAGCTTGGCGACATTCACAGTTGCCGAGTAGTGCGTGGTTTCGACGTCACGCACCAGCTCACGGCCGATCTCGACCACCTCGGCGTCCGCATCCTTCATCGCGGTCAGAAAATCGGACGGGTTGCTCGGGTTGGCACCACCGGTGAATCCCTCGGTGAGCTCGCCGGACTCGTCTTCGGGGAATTGCACCCACTCGTAGCCGGTGAACATGGTGAACAGCGGCATGGACATGTAGCCCACACCGTCGACCACACGGATCTCCATGGCGCCGAACAGGTCTTCAAACCCGCCAAGGTCTTCTCCGGCCACTTCCGCCAACGAGGAGAGGTCCATGATCATCGAGAACGATCCTTCGGCGGTGTATGCGCCGCTGAATCCCATGGTGAACTCGTCGATGGCGAGGGTGGGATCCTCCACTCCGGTGATCCTCATCTCGCCCTCGTAGCGAGCCGACGTCACCGCAGCGGTCTGGTTCATCGCCTGGGTGAGTGCGGCGCCCGCCTCGGAGGAGGGGGCTGCGGCCGTCGTTGTCGACGTCACGTCGAGGGTCGGCAGCGTCGTCGTGGTCTCCGGAGCATCGGTGGTCGCGGAGAGGGTCGTCGTGACTGCGGCTTCGGTGGTCACCGGAGCAATCGTCGTTTCAGCCGGGTCGTCGGCAGTGCCACCGCCGCACGCCGCCAGTACCAGGGCAAACGCGGCTGCGATCGCACCGAGGCGCGCTGTCGAACCGTTGGGTGAAGTCATGGAATCGTGGCCCCTCTACGTGGTGTCCGCCGGCCATTGTGGCCCACATTCGGGACTATTTCGCCCCCTTTTCCAAAAACAGGGCGGCCGCACTACTCGGGCGGTGCGTCGCCAGGCCTCTGGCTGGCACCGGACGAGGAAGTCGGGCACCGCACGCAGGCTCTCCACCAGTTCCGCCACCGTGTTGAGCGCATCGAAGATCGCGTCCGGATCCGCATCCTCCAGTCCACCGTGGTTCATCAACTCCATGCCGAGGAACATGGCCGAGATCCCCACGGCTACCTGACGGCGGGGGAGCAGCTCGCCAAGCGGGTGGTCTCCGAGGGCGTTGTCGAGCGCCACTTAGACGAGGGCGATCCAGCGTTCGAAGTTCTCGGTCACGGTGCGACTCAACTGCGGATTCCCGGCGGCTCCGGCCATGAGCTGGGTCAACACGCTCATCGAGCCGCCCTGACGTTCGTCGGAGTACAGCGCCCTCCCGATGGCGACGAGGTCCGCGAGATCTCTGGCGGCATGCGCCCGATCGCGATATCCCGCCACCTGCTGGTGGGGACTGATCCTTCTTCCGTGCCCCTTGCCCCCGGTGGGGGACAGACTCATTCGACGTCGAGGATCTGGTCGGTGGTGGTGTCGCGGGTGAGGTACACCCAGCGACGGCAGCCGTAGAGGTGGAACCAGGCCTCTCGGACCGGGCCTTCCGGGTTGTCGTGCATGAAGCCACGATCGATGTCCCAGGCGTCGACGTCGGTGATCGAGGCAGGCACGTCGAAGATCTCGCCGTAGACGTATTCCTCGATGGCTCTGGTGCCGCAGTGGGGGCAGGCGATGCGAAGACTCATCGGGGCGCTCCCATCAATGGGTCCCCGTCGAACCCCGGTCGGCCATCGTGCGGTCCCTGGCGAAACGGTCGAGCGAGAACGGTGCGATCAGCTCCGGAATCCGGTTGGTTGCGATCAGCTCGGCCATTGCCTCGCCCCCCGCCGGGATCGCTTTGAAACCCCACGTGCCCCAGCCGGTGGTCACGAGAAAGCCATCGACACCGGTCCGTCCCATGATCGGTGAGTAGTCGGGTGACATGTCGCACACTCCTGTCCATTGCCGGAGTATGCGCAGGTCGCGCATCCACGGCAGCAGCGTGATCATCCTCCTGGCAAGTGAGGAGATGAAGTGATGCCCCGACCGGTACGAGTAGCTGGGCTGTGGATCGATGTGGGCACCCCCCAGCATCTCGCCCCGGGCGGTCTGGCTCACATAGAAGCCGAGATCGATCGAGGCGACGATGGGATCGAACGTGCGCGCATAGTGGTTGGTGACGAACGCCTGGAGCGGGTGGGTGCGAATGGGGAGGCGCACGCCGGCCATCGCAGCGATCTTGGTCACGTGGCCACCGACGGCTGACACGACCGTCCCAGCCGTGACCGAGCCCCGGTCGGTCTCGACACCGACCACGCGCCCGCCATCCCGGAGCAGGCCGACGACCTCGGTGCGCTGGAGGACATCGACTCCTCGGTTCATGGCGCCCTCGGCAAGGGCCCAGTTCACCCGATCGTGCCGGGCCGTGGCCCCGTGCACGTGAAGCGACGCGCCCATGACTGGGAACGCACCACCACCAGCGTCGAGATCGATGCCGGGCACGATGGCGGCGATCTCTTCCGGCTCGATGAAGTATGTCTCGGAGCCGAATGCCCGGTTCAGCTCCGCTCTGGCGATCTCCGCCCGCCGCCCCGCCTCGCTGTGAACGATCCACAGCAGCGGGGCCTGGCGGTGCATGATCCAGCGTCCTGTCTCCTCCTCGAGCCTTTCATAGAGATCGAGTGATCGCTGATAGAAGCGCACCGCCTGGGGAATTCCGTAGTTGGCACGGATCACCGTGGTGTTGCGCCCGCTGTTACCACCACCGATGTATTTGCGCTCGATGACGGCGACATCGGTGATCCCGTGCCGGGTGGCGAGGTGATATGCCGTGGACAGGCCGTGCCCACCGCCGCCGATGATCACCACGTCGTAGGAGCTGCGCAGATCCGGCCACCGGAGCGCTACCTGGGATTCCCAGAACTCGTTCACTGCAGGGCCGCACCTGTCAATCTGGCGGCCCGCGCGGCGAACTCCGCAGCCGTCGCCACCGGTACGGCGATGAGCACCCGATCGGGCTCGAGCCACAGCTTGGCCGCGATCTGCGCAACCATGCCTTGCACCAGAGCCGGCCGATCGGTCGGAAGCGAAAACTCGCACGCCGTGGCCAGCAAGGGAGCGGCTTGCTCGCGTGTCAGCCACACCCCCGCCCAACCGGTGTCATCGAACACGATGGCGTGGTCGTCATCTACGACGATCGACGTGCGCCCCACCACGAGCACCTCGTCGGGTGCCGTGCGGAGCGCGAGGCCCTCGCCCGGATCGAGTCGGTCGAGGACATCCGGCCGAGCTACCACCCGCGTGGCGACCAACGGCTGCAAGCCCAGGGCCGGGGATTCAAGCACGGGCCCTCACTCCCTCCGGGTCGTAGAAGGGCAGCGGGGCCCTGGTGGCGATGAGGCCGGCAACCTGCACGTGATCCGGGAGTGCACCGTCTACGACGTCCAGCCAGCCGAGGGCGACGCCCTTGTCGAGCGTGGGCGACCATGCTGCCGAGGTGATGTACCCGACGTAACGATCGTCATGCCACAGCACCGCCCCCTCGAATGAGGCCTGTTCATCGGTGACGAAACCAACCAACATCTTGTCCAGGGGGATCTGGTTGGTGCGGATCACCGCCTGACGGCCGATGAAATCGCCCTTGTCGAGGTTGATCGCCCAGTCGTGATGGAGTCGCCGTGCCGTGGAGTCGAAGTCGGTGTCCTGTCCGATCAGGATGTGGCCCTTTTCCAAGCGGAGCCGGGTCAGCGCCTCGATGCCATGGGGCATGATCTCGAGATCCTCGCCCAGCTCGGTGAGCCTCTCCCACAATTCGACCGATCGGTCGGTCGGGTGATGCAGCTCGTACGACAATTCGCCGGTGAAGCTGAGGCGGAAGATCGTGCATGGCACTCCGGCGACGATGGCTTCCGTGTGGCCCATGTAGGGGAGATCGGTCGCAAGACCTGCTCTGTGCAACAAGGTGCGTGCCTGCGGACCGGTGACGTTGATCGCACCGAGCGACATGGTCGTGTTCATGATGCGGACGTCGAAGGGGGCCGCCCAATCGCGGATCCACATCTCAGCGAGGCTGGCGCCACCGGTGGTGAAGGTGAGCAACAAACGCGTCTCGTCCACTCGGGCGACGATGCCGTCGTCGAATACATAGCCACGCTCGTTCAGCATCAGCGCATAGCGGGAGCGACCGGGTTTGATCGTGGCGATGTCGGTCGGGTAGATCCGCTGCAGCATCGCCTCGGCGTCCGGGCCGGACACGACCATCTTCCCCAGCGTCGAGACGTCGCCGAGGGAGACCCGGTGGCGCACCGCGGCACACTCGGCGGCCGTGTCGCCGTACGTCCAGGGTCGCCACCATCCGCCGATCCGATCCATACGGGCGCCCAGGCTGCGGTGCACACCATCGAGTGGCGTACGGGGATGGGTGCGCAGCTCCTGCCCGGCGGCGACTTCGCCCATCGTGAGCTGCCTGGTCATCGGGCGGGCTGTGAACGGGGCTTGCAGCTCTGCGCCCCGGTCGGCGAGAAAGCTACGTAGGTACGGCAGGCAGACCCCACCCTGACAGGTGCCGGTGCCGGCGAGAGTGGCGCGTTTGACCAGCTCCATCTCGTGGAAGCCGCGTTCCCACACCGCCTGCAACTGCTCCACCGTGACGCCGGCGCAGGGACACACCACGCCCGCCGGCGGGCAGGGCGGGATGGTCGCCGTTCCTGCGGCTGCGCCGACGACGGAAACCGGCAAGCCGTCCGCCATGCGGTACAGAGCGTCGCGCGGCGTGAAGCCCAACCCGACGACGGCACTCTCGCAGGGCCAACGCTCCTCGCCCTGTCCTGTGGACACGACGACGGCCTCGACTCGCTCCTCACCCTCCAACCGCACCAGCTCGCCCGATACCACCGTGGCGGGTACCCCTTGGGGGCCGGTGCCAACCGCAACAACCGTACCCAGATCGATCCCACGGCTGTGGAGACGTTCGGCGGCGCGCACCGTGAAGATCCCCCGCAAGTCGGCTCCGGGGCAGACGGGCTGGATCTCGGCGGCCCCGGTGGCCACCACGACCTCGTCACACATGACGTGACGCATCCCCGAAGCGGTGCGGGCGACGACGAGGGGTCCGGCGTAGATCCCGATCACCTCGGCCCCGTGCCGTGCATCCAAGATCGCGGTTCGTTTGCCCCCCTTCTCAGCGTCAGCGGAAGCGGCCATTCCCGCATCTCCCCCTCCGATGACGACCACGTCGGCGTGCTCGTGGCGCATCTGAACCGGTTCCGTGCCGGCGTTCGGGGGCAGCGGCGGATCACCGCCGGGCGGATGCGGTATCACGGTGGAGCCCGGCGTCGCCGGCGTTTGGCACGTGCGCACGTAGGAGATGCCGTCGACGGTGGCGATGCAGTGGGGGCAGTCGCCGCCGAAACAGAGACACCCTCCGCCGGTGGGATGGATGTCGTGGCGCAGCAGCGCATCGAGGAGCGTGTCCTCGCCCGAGATCGGCACCGCTACACCATCGAACTTGAAGGTGGCCGCATCTGGCATCGTCGGCAGCGTAGCCAGAGGTCCCCGGCGGATCGCATGGGGCGCGACGGGCAGCGCTCCGGCACGATCGGTATGGTTCTGGGGTCGATGTGCGGCAGCGTGCACGGTGCGCATTCGTGTCACACCCGATCGGTACGATCGGCCGAGCTCGAAAAACAGAAGGGGACGACGTGACTGTGACCAGAGGTACCAGGATTCGTGCGCTGCTTGCGCTGGGGCTTCTCTCATCGATCCTCGTCGCATTGCCGGCTCCGGCGGCAACCGCGCAGACCGCCGATTTGCTGATATCCGAGATCGTCGAGGGATCGTCCAACAACAAGGCGATAGAGATCTACAACGGCACCGGAGCCGATGTCGACCTCAGCTCGTACGTCATCGAGGCGTTCAACAACGGATCGACCACGGTGACCAACTCCGAGGCGTTGAGCGGGACGCTGGCAGACGGCGACGTGTTCGTGATCGCCAACGCATCGGCCGATGCGGCCATCCTCGCGGTCGCCGACATCACCTCTGCAGTCACCTTCATCAACGGCGACGATGCACTCGTGCTGTCTGCGGCCGGCACGGTGGTCGACTCCTACGGCACCGTCGGCGTCGATCCCGGCTCCGAATGGCCCGGAGGTGGCCAGGACGAGACGCTGATCCGCAAGGCAACGGTGTGCGCAGGCGATACCAATCAATTCGACAGCTTCGATGCGTCTTTCGAGTGGGATTCGCTGCCCATCGACACGTTCACCGAGTTGGGGAGCCACACAGCCTTCTGCGATGGTCCGGTGAACTTTCCGGTCGATGTCGTCTGTGATGCTGCGGTGGTCACGGAGGAGGGTGTCGAGGCGACAGCCACGATCACCGCCTCCGATCCCGATGGGACCGTTGTCGACATCAGTGTCAACGGCATCGCTCCAGCCCCGGCTGCCGGGAGCATATCCATCACTTCCATCACTCCCGCTGGAGGTCCGGGGGGCACCGCATCGGCGACGCTGACCGTTGACACCTTCGTCCCCGCCGGATCGTACGACGTGACGATCGCGGCCAGCAATGACGACGCAGAGGCGCAGACGGACACGTGCACGCAGGCCGTGACTGTGCTCGGTGAGGGCGACATCACTCCGATCTATGACATCCAAGGCGACGGCGCCGATTCCCCGCTCGACGGCCAGACCGTCGTGACCGAGGGTGTCGTCACCGGCGATTTCCAGGGCGACGACGGGCTCAACGGCTTCTTCATGCAGGACGCCGTTGGTGACGGCGACCCAGCCACCTCAGACGGAATCTTCGTCTTCGATGGCAGCGGCGATCCCGACGTCGACGTCGGTGACATCGTGCGCGTCGCCGGCACGGTCGACGAGTTCTTCGGCCTCACCGAGATCACCTCGGTGACGAACGTCGAGATCATCGGGATCGATTCGGTCAGCCCGCAGGGTGCGGCCGTCCCGCTGGCAGATGCGGAGACGGTCGAGGGCATGCTGCTCAGCTTCGCCCAGCCGTTGTTTGCCACCGACCACTTCAACCTGCACCGGTTCGGCGAGGTCGTGCTGTCGGCCAACGGACGTCAGTTCCAGCCGACGAATGTGGGCCCGCCGGCCCCCGGTTTCGACGACAACGGCAACACGGTCGCCGACGTGCTCGAGCCGGACCGGCTGCTGCTCGATGACGGGTCCAGCGTGCAGTTCCCGGCCACCGTTCCGTATCTGCGTGATCCGGGCACATTGCGTCTCGGCGACAGCGTCACCGATCTCACCGGAGTGCTCGGCTTCGGCTTTGGCAGCTACCGGCTGCATCCCACTGAGGCGGTCGAGTTCGATGCGACGAACCCACGACCGGAGATGCCCGACGTCGGTGGAACGCTGCAGGTTGCGTCGTTCAACGTCCTCAACTATTGGACGACCATCGACGACGGCACCAACAACGCTCGAGGCGCCGACTCGGAGGCCGAGCTGGCCCGACAAACCGACAAGTTGGTCACGGCGATTCTCGACTTCGAGGCCGAGGCGCTGGCGCTGCAGGAACTCGAGAACAACGGCCCCACGGCGATAGGTGCCCTGGTCGATGCGCTCAACGATGCAACTGCCCCCGGCACCTGGGCGTTCGTACCCGATCCTGTCTATCCGGGTGGCCTGGAATCGACCAACGCCATCAAGGTCGGCATCATCTACAAGCCGGGTGTGCTCACTGCGATAGGCGCTCCGTTGGTGAGCACCAATCCCGTCTATGCCACCGATCGTCCTCCAATCGCACAGCTGTTCGAGGACGGTAACGGTCAGCGCTTCGTGCTGGTGAGCAGCCACTTCAAGTCGAAGAGCCCGACCGATGCAACCGGTGCGGATCTCGACCAGAACGACGGTCAGGGGGCGTACAACTTCCGCCGGACGCAGCAGGCCGAGGCGCTGATCCGCTTCGGGATGGAGATCGCACAAACGACCGGCGAGCGCGACGTGCTGATGCTCGGCGATTTCAACTCCTATGCCATGGAGGACCCGATCACGACGCTGAACGCTCGGGTGGTCAACCTGATCAACACGTACGTGCCGCTCGATGAGCAGTACTCGTTCACGTTCTTCGGGATGGCCGGGCTCTTGGACTACGCGTTCGCCAGCCGGACGATGGCGCGCCAGGTGACCGGGGCGGCGATCTGGCACATCAATGCCGACGAGCCGAGAGTGTTGGACTACAACGACGACGTCATCGACAGTGGCGAATCGTCGAGCGCTTTCAACCAGCCTCTGTTCGACCCCGACACAGTGTTCCGCTCGTCGGATCACGATCCGGTGCTGGTCGGCATGAACTTGGGTGGGCGAGGTCGCCCTCCACGCGGACCGAGTTGAAACCTCCCGGGAGGCGCGGCGTTGTAGGGACGTCGCGCCTCCCGGGAGCAGCAGGATGGTGGCTCTCGGTACTCGGTGCCGCCTGTCAGGAGCGCCGCACCGCAATGTACGGCAGACCCTCGAGTAACGACAGCTTGCGGGACAGATCGTCGACGAGTCGTTGGATCGTGTCCTCGGGGAGTTGCCCCTCAACGGTCATCATCACTCCGGTCATGTCTTCGACGTAGCGGACCGTCACGTCGCCGACGTCGAGACGGAACACATTGAACTCCTCGGGTCGGCCGGTGGGGAGGCTCTGATGGTCGAGGGGCGGCTCGTAGAGGTCCGTTAGCGGCCCGGGGTCGAGCCGGCGCCGCCCTGCGGCGAGCTGTTGGGTGCGGAGTCGCCACAGCTCGGTGGGCCCCCCGTCGCTGCGACTGAACTGCCAGCGCTGCCAGCTTCGTCGGGTGCGGCGCATCCACCTCCAGCTCGTGGTGTCGAGCTCCCACTCGTCGATGTTCTCCAGGGGCACGGGAGGTGTTGTCGCTTCGTATATCGAACCGCCGGACAACGTAATGATGCCGTCACGGCGAATCTCGGCGGTGTGGCGGTGGATCCAACCGGGAGCGTCACCGTCGGTCGGTTGCGAGCGTACGTGCCAGGTAGCCGTATCGAGGATCAGAACCTGGGTGGCGCCGGGTCTTCGTTGTTCCTGGTAGCCGAGATTGCCAATCAACACGATCTCGTCGTCGATGAGCGTTGCGGTGTGGAAGTCGGTCGGAGGGAAGACCTCGGGTCCGTACCCGTAGATGTCGATGTCGCCGCTGGGATGACGCACGATCACGTCGTTGTAGATGAAGAAGTCGGGGTCGTAATAGTCCTCGTGCTCACCTGCGATCAGCACGATCCTTCCATCGGGAAGAGAAGTGCGGCTCTGCCCGAACCTCTCGTTGGTCCATCCGGGGCCCGCCTCGGTCGATGGGGGACCCTCGAAATGCTGATTCACCGGGTAGGGCCCGTGGCCGGTCTCGACGAGCCACTCCCACAACGGGTTGTTCATGCGTTGCGCCTGACCCGTACCGCGCCGGACCGTGCGCCAACGGGCGAATACCTCAGTGGTGACGCTGCGGGGCGGGTCTACGTCCATGAGCTTGCCGGGCGGGTCAGCGAGCCCGCAACAAGCTCGTCGCCGGCCCCGCTGCAGCGCCCGCCCAACCCGCTACTTCACCGCAAAGGCGAGCTTGCAGGCGGCGCGATACTGCACCACCTTGCCGTCGGCCACCTTGGCGTTCATGTTGGTCACCTCGACTCCAGTGATGCCCTTGATGCTCTCGGAGGCTTTGCTCACTGCCTGGTTCACCGCATCGTCGAAGCTCGTCTCCGAGATCCCGATCACCTCGATCACTTTCACGGCGCCGCTGTCGATCATCTCGCTCATCCGCTCTCCTTGGTAGGGGTTCAGAGCCTAACGACACGAATGTGGCCGAACACTCACATCGCCCGCATCGATCGCTATCGTCCGACGAGTGGCACGGCAGTTCTTGTTTGCGGCGCGACGGGGGCAGCTCAACACCGCCCGTGGCGGTTTGCTCGCCACTCTGGCGCCGGTCGTCGTGTTGCTCTCTGCGTTTGCGGCGATGCGCGGATCGGTGAGCGGGCTCACTGATCCGGCCGATCCCGTGCTCGCCGGTTTGCTCGTGTTCCTGGCCGCACCGACGACGTGGCTGTTTGCGGCGTTGCGCCTTGCTCCGGAGGTGGCGATCGTGCTTGGCATCGTGAGCAGTCTGCCCCTTTGGTTCCTGCTCGGTGCCAGGATCGCCGACTCTGCGTGGAGTTGGCGCCAGTGGCTCGGGCGGTACGCCACAGTGTTGCTCGCCTGGCTCGTTTTCATGGTGCTGATCCTCGCCACGGTCGCCTCGATCGGCGGCTGAACGCGGGCGGCACCGGTCGCCATCTAGGGTGATCCCGGGAAGAAGGGGATCAGGTGTGATGGTGACTCGAAGGGGATGGGTCATTGCTTCGGTGTTGGTGGTCGCGCTGTTGCTTGCCGCCTGCGAGACGAGCGCTGCGGAGGCGCGCGCCCGGATCAAGGAGAGGGTGGACACCATCAGCGTCGAGGACGTGATGGCCGACCTCCGCGACTGCGACAAGCTGTCGGAGACGTTCGTGGGTCTGGTGCAGACCGGGGCCGATGCGATCGACGAGTTGGCCGAGACCACCGAAGGACGTGTCCCCGAAACCGAGGTCCGCAACGTGGTCGACAAGATCGCGACCAACGAATTCTTCGAAATCGCCGAGCGTATTGGTTGTGACCGCCTGCAATCGAAGATCGCCATCGTCGATCAGCTGCGTGGAGTCGATGCGGAGAGCCCGGAGGGAACCGACTTCCTCAATGAGATACTCCGCCAGGTCGAACGACAGTAGGTGTCTGTCCTCCCGGCGGGGAGACAGATCCGTTTTCCGTACTCCTGCTCAGAACAGGCGGGGCTCGAAGATGCGTTTGTGCTCGCGAACGGCGAAGCGGTCCGTCATGCCGGCCACATAGTCGATCACCTGGGTGAGCAGGTCGGCGTCGGCGTGCCGATACGTTTCCGGGATCTCGTCTCCATGGGCGAGGTAGTACTCGACGAGTTGTCTCACCACGGTCTTGGCCCGATGGCGCAGAGGCTCCATCGCGGCGGACAGATAGACATGCTCGAACATGAAGTCTCGTAGTTGATTCATCACCTCGAGCCGTTCCTGGTCCATCCCGAGCTCGCCGCTGGCCAGCGACGTGTCGACGACGGCGTTGATCATCGATCCGATCCACTGCCGTCCCGGCTGCCCAAAGGCCGCGATGGCTGCTCGGGGGATCTCGTGTGTGCGTAGCGCACCGGCTCGCAGACCGTCTTCGGCATCGTGCGCCAGGTATGCGATACGGTCGGCATAGCGCAACACATGGCCTTCGGTGGTGGCCGGCGGTGTGGGAATCTTCCACGAGTGGGTGCCGATACCGTCGAGCACTTCGGCGGTGAGATTGAGCGGCTCGAGCACCTCGAAGATACGCACCGATTGCTCGGCGTGTAGCCACTTCCCGCCGACGAATTCGGACAGCGCTTCTTCTCCGGTGTGACCGAATGGAGAGTGGCCGACATCGTGGGCGAGACACATGGCCTCGGTGAGGGTCTCGTTCAACGAGAGCATGCGGGCGATGGAGCGACCGATCTGGGTGACCTTGAGAGCGTGAGTGAGCCGGGTGACGTAGTGGTCGCCTTCTGGATTCATGAAGACTTGGGTCTTGTGCTTGAGCCTGCGGAATGCCTTCGAGTGGAGCACCCGATCGCGGTCTCGTTCGAATACGGTGCGGTCGGGATCGGCAAGCTCGTGACGGCGGCGTCCTGCGCTCTTCGACGACAGCGTTGCGGCCGGAGCCAGATGCTCGTGTTCCCACTGCTCGGTGTCGTGGCGCGAATGGCGAATGAACGGTGTGTCGGGCATGGCACCCGCAGCGTATCGGGTGGAGTGTGGGAATACATCCACCAGGTTGCGGCGCAGCGTCCCGGGAACGTCCCGCCGGAAGAATCACGTGCAAAAAAACACGTATCAACTGGGTGAGAACGCGCTCCAACCATCAAGCGAGAGAGAGGTTTTCATGTCACGCACCACCGGCGGGATCCTGTGGCTGCTGGCTGTCACCGCCCTCGCCGCTCTTGTTGTCGTGTGGACGGGGACTCCGCCCACGTGACATCGAGGGGAGCTGTGCGACATGCTCGGCCTTGGTGAGAACCGTGACCGAGTGAGGGGGGAAGCGTACGGCCCAAAGGGGGATGCAGAATGAGGGGACCGCTCGGCGGTACCCTCATTCGCGTCACGGGTTGGGCCAGCCATTCGGGACGCAGGGGGCCGTGTACTTGGTCTGCTGCATCATGACCGGAGCCAGTTGACCCGCACCCGGACAACCCACGTGGCCAAAGCCGAGCGCGTGTCCGACCTCGTGGTTGACGAGATACTGCCGATACGTCGTCAGGTCACCGTTGAACGGTTCCGCTCCGGTCTCCCACCGCCAGAAGTTGAGGTTGATGGTGTTGCCGTTGCGGCAGGAGAAGATGCCGCCCGTGATCAGGGGCCAGCAGAGCGCATCCACCTTTGCCGGCGATGCGAGGATCACTCGTATCGTGTACGAGCTGTCGTCCACCTGGCGGAACGTCACACCACTCCACCCACGCACGTCGTTGAGGATCCGCAACCCCTCGCGAGCAAAGCACGAGCCGTCGACGCCGAGACCCTCCTCCACCTCGAAGCGGATGTTCCACACAGTTCCGTAGTCGATGACGTCGGTCGTACCCGGCACGACGACCAAGGTACCGGTCGGGCTGTCTGCGGCGACGATGCACGACACCGACCCCGGCGGTGGTTGAGGCGGAGCTGGTATCGGGTCGAGTTCGAGCGCTCGGGACAGGAACGAGGCCATCTGGTCGCGCAGCACCGGCTGCAGTGGGCAGAACAGGGTGTTGAGTGGCGGGTTGCACCCGTGGGTCACTCCCGCCGCGGCGATCGCTTGGATATCGGACTCGTGCACCAGCCCATCGTCGTCGGTGAACCGATCGAGATCGCTCGCTTCGTAGGCGAACGCTCGCACCAGCATCGAGGCGAGCTGTCCACGTCGCAGCGTGCTGGTCGGGCAGTAGAGGTCGTTTTGCGGCGGATTGCACCCGAAGGTGATTCCGGCGGCGGCGATGGCGTTGATGTCGGCCTCGAACACGCTGATGTCATCGTCGAGGAAGTAGTCGATGTCCGCATCGGGCAGGTCCAGAGCTCGGGCGAGGAATGCGGCCATGGCACCCCGGGTGACCGGGTCGAGCGGGCAATAGCGGGTGTTGAAGGGTGGGTTGCAGCCGACGGTGACGCCGGCTGCGGCGATCGCCTCTATGTCCGCCTCGTGCACGGAGCCGTTGTCGTCGAAGAAGGTGCCGCCGGGGGGGAGAGGGTCATCCTGGACGCCCCCGGAGAGAATGGCGAGGATGATTCCGAGAAAGAAGGTGACGGGCACCGAGACCTCGTGGAGCCGGGGGTTCGATTGGGGCGGTCGGGAACCGGTTGGCATTGTATGGACTCGGGCCGCAGCCTGTCGGGCCGAAACCGTGACATGGGCGCTCGCTACCATCGGCGGGATGGAGTATCAGGCGCTCTACAACAAGTACCGCCCTCAGCGGTTCGCCGATGTCGTCGGTCAAGATCATGTCACGCACACCCTCGCCAGGGAGGTCGTCGACGGCAAGGTGGCGCATGCCTATCTCTTCACCGGGCCGCGTGGAACGGGCAAGACCACCACGGCGCGCCTGCTGGCCAAATCGCTCAATTGTGAGAGCCGGGGTCCCGACGGCGAGCCCGACAACACCTGCAGCTCCTGTGTTGCGGTCACGGCGGGAACATCGATCGACGTGATCGAGCTCGATGCCGCCTCGCACAACAAGGTCGAGGACGTTCGGGAGATCCGTATCAACGTCGGGACGGTTGCGGCGGCCGAGGGCGCCTACCGGATCTACATCCTCGATGAAGCCCACATGCTCTCCCGAGCAGCCGGCAACGCCCTGCTGAAGACCCTCGAGGAGCCTCCCGGGCATGTGATATTCGTGCTCGCCACCACCGAGCCGTACAAGCTGCTCGACACCATCCGTTCCCGCAGCCAGCGATTCGATTTCCACCCCGTAGGCAACGACCAGCTGGTGTCGCACTTGGAGGACATTGCCGGCCGAGAGAGCCTCGATGTCGATCCGGCGGCACTGGCGATGGTGGTCGCCCACGCCGGCGGCTCCGTGCGCGACGCCATGAGTCTGATGGAACAAGTGGCGGCGTTGGGTGGCGGCAAGGTCGCCCCGGCTGTGGTCACCAAGGCGCTCGGTCTCGCCGATCCAGACGCCTATGCCCGGCTGGCCGAGGCGGTTGTAGGTCAGGATGCCCCGGCGGCCTTGGGTTTGGTCGCCGAGCTGGCTTCCCGCGGCGCCGACCTCCGGCGATTCGTTGCCGATGCCGTCGAGTTCTTCCGCGGTGTGTTTCTGGCGCAGTACGCCCCGAACCTGGAAGAGGTGGTGGACGAACCGGCAGATGTGCTCGCCGAGTGGCGCCGCCATGCTGCCACCCTGGATCGGGCCGACGTGCTCCGAGCGATCGACATGTTGGGCGACGTACTGCTCGAGTTGCGCCAGGGTCGCGAGGAGCGCCTGGTGATCGAGCTGGCTTTGCTGCGCCTCACCCGTCCTGAGACGGCCCACGACCCCGGGTCGATGGCGCAC
Source organism: Acidimicrobiia bacterium (assembly GCA_041608535.1). Classification (GTDB taxonomy): domain Bacteria; phylum Actinomycetota; class Acidimicrobiia; order Spongiisociales; family UBA5794; genus JBFISM01. The sequence continues at coordinate 15,125 of JBFISM010000019.1, read as the reverse complement.
CGCATCGATCGGCTCGAGGGGAGGCTGCGCGACATCGAGCGTCGCAGTGGCCCCGCAACGGCGGTCGATGAGCGATCGACAATGCCACGCTCTCCAGCGACGGCTGAAGACCTCTCCGCCCCGATGACGGCGGCGTCCGCTGCCGCACCCGAGCCGGCTGCCGCCGCCGCTGACGCCTCGGCGGCGGAGACCTCGGCTGCGATGCCGGCGGGTCGTTCGGAACCGGCCGAGCCCGCGTCGGATGTGGATCTCGCCTCGTTCGAAGCGGCGTGGCCGGCGCTCGTTACCAAGGTGCGGGAGCAATGCGGCCCGGTCCGGCATGCACTCGTGAAGGAAGCAGCCCCTGTCGCGGTCGTCGATGGCGTTGTCGAGCTGGCCATCCCGTCGCATCTGCCGTTCCATCTCGAACGGCTCAGGCAGGATACGGAGCTGCATCGGCACATGACCGAGATCGCCGCATCGTTGCTCGGCGGTGCGGTCGGTTTCACGTTCAACGATGCCGAATCTGAGGACGCCGATCCGGGCGAACAGCCCTTCCGCACGCCGGAGATGAGCGAGCTCCAGGAGACGGAGGACGGTGCGGTGGATCCGGCCGAGATGGTGGTCGACCTTCTCGGTGGTGAGATCGTCAGCGAATGAGGCCGCAGTCGCCCACACCGCAACCATCCACTTTCCCACGCATGGCTCCGCCTGTGCACTGGTTCGGCGCCGGGCTCGGCTACGCTGATTCGCTATGGGACGCATGCCAAAAGACATGCAGAAGCTGATGCAGCAGGCACAGCAGATGCAGGCGGAGATGCAGCGGGCGCAGGCCGAACTCGCCGAGAAGACCTACGAGGGCACCGCGGGTGGCGGCGTGGTCAAAGCGACGGTGCGAGGGTCGGGCGAGCTGGTGAGCGTCGAGTTCGATCCGGCGGTGCTCGATCCCGAGGATCCCGAGTTCGTCGGTGACCTCGTCGTCGCAGCCGTCAACCAAGCAACGGCGGCAGCCTCGGCCGAGGCGCAATCGGCCATGGGCAACCTGACCGGTGGGCTTGACCTGGGCGGTCTGCTGGGCTGATGTTCGAAGCGCCCGTGCAGCGGGTGATCGATGAGCTGGCTCGTCTCCCCGGAATCGGCCGCAAGACGGCGCAGCGGTTGGCGTTCCATCTTCTCCACGTGGAAGCCGCCGACGCAGAGCGGCTGGGGAGCGCGATCATCGAAATGCGTCATCAGGTGCGTCTGTGCATCCGTTGTTTCAATGTGACGGCTGAGGAGCAGTGCGCCATATGCCGCGACGTCCGGCGCGATCCCACACTCGTCTGTGTGGTGGAGCGTGCTCAGGACATTGCCGTTCTCGAGCGCACTCAGGAGTTCGGGGGTCGCTATCACGTCGTGGGCGGGGCCATATCTCCCATCGAGGGCATCGGCCCCGATCAGCTTCGTCTGAAGGAGCTGGTGGCTCGAGTAGAGAGCGAAGGGATCACCGAGGTGATTGCGGCAACCAACCCCACGGTGGAAGGCGATACCACCGCGCTCTACCTGGCCCGCCTCCTCAAACCGCTCGGGGTCACCGTCAGCCGGCTGGCAAGCGGGCTCCCTGTGGGTGGCGATCTCGACTATGCCGATGAGATCACGCTGGGGCGAGCGCTCGCCGGTCGTCGCGAGCTGTAAGTCCGCTGCTCATGCGAGTTCTCCTGGCGGAGCCCTATTTCACGGGCTCACACCGCGCGTGGGCCGAGGGGTACCGCGACCACTCCGAGCACGATGTCGAACTGGTCACCCTGGACGGGCAGTTCTGGCGCTGGCGGATGATCGGCGCACATCTCCCCCTTGCGGAGGAGGTACGAGCATCCGTTGCTGCTCGCGGGGCTCCCGATGTGCTGCTCGCCACGAGCATGGTGAACCTCCCCGCGTTCCTCGCTGTCCTCCGCACCGAGCTCGGGGGCGTACCGGTGGTGCTCTACATGCACGAGAACCAGCTCACCTATCTCGATCGCTCCCAACCCGGCGACTACAGCTTCGCTGCCATCAATTGGTCGTCGATGACTGCCGCCGACTTGGTCGTCTTCAACTCGGAGTTCCACCGCTCGCTGTGGTTCACCGCCGCCCGCACCTGGCTGAGCACCTTCCCCGATCATCACCACACGTCCTGGCTGGATGAGGTCGAGCGGAGCTCCGTGGTCGTTGCCGTGGGCGTCGACCTCGCCCGCCTCGCCGACAGACGGAGCGGCTCGCCACCGGCCGCTGCAGCCGGCAAGCGTGGCGTGGCACAGATCCTCTGGAACCATCGCGTCGACACCGACAAGGCGCCGCAACGGTTCGTCGCAGCCATGCTCGAGCTGAACGAACTGCGGCAGGATTTCACCGTGGCTCTCGCCGGCGAGCGGTTCGTCGACAGCGGGAACGTGTTCGATCCGTTGCGGCGAGCGCTGAAAGATCGCCTCGTGTGCGACGGCTACGTGGGTGACGTGGACTATCCACCGTTGCTGTGGTCATCCGACATCGTCGTGTCCACCGCTCGCCAGGAGTTCTTCGGTATCGCGGTCACCGAGGCGGTCTACTGCGGTGCATTCCCGGTGTTGCCCGATCGGGTCGTCTATCCGGAGCGGATTCCGTCGCAGTTCCACGATCGCTGTCTCTATCGGGGCGGGAAGCTGGCGGCGGCGGTCGACTGGGCCCTCGATCATGAGCACGAACGGCGAGCCATCGTCTCGGCTCTGCGCCCAACCATGGAAGCCTGTGGGTGGCCGGTGGTGGCGCCGCAGCTGGATCGCGTACTCGGGTCGGTGGCGTCCCAGCGCAACCCCCGGTTTTCGGTTACTTGAACCCCGGCATGTCCGTTCGGCGCAAACGATCGACTCGATGGATCGACTCCACGAACCGCACCGTTCCGCTCTCGGATCGCATCACGACCGAGTGGGTCTCCACTGCCTCGCCGGTGAACGACACCCCGTTGAGCAGCGTTCCTCGGGTGACCCCGGTGGCGGCGAAGAAGGTGTGATCCGAGTTGACGAGATCGCGAGTGGTGAGGACCTGACCCAGATCCAGGCCCGTGGCCCTGGCGTATTCGCGCTCGGAGTCATCGCGGGGCCAGAGTTTGCACTGGATCTCGCCCCGCAAGGCTGCGAGAGCGCACGCCGCGGTGACGGCCTCCGGTGACCCACCGATGCCGAACAGAATGTCGATTCCGCTGTCTTCCTTGGCGGTGGAGATCGCCCCGGAGATGTCGCCGTCGCCGATGAGCGAGATGCGCGCCCCGGCCATGCGGACTTGACGCATGTAGTCGGCATTGCGGGGCCGATCGAGGATGACGGCAGTGAGATCGGACACGGTCTTGCCGAGGGCTTTCGAGACACGGAGCAGGTTGTGGGCCACGGGAGCCTCGATGTCGACCAAACCGGCCGCCTCGGGTCCGACAGCGATCTTGTCCATGTACACCAGCTGCCCCGGGGCATACATCGACCCCCGTTCGGCGACTGCCAGGACCGCCAGCGCCCCAGGCTGGCCCTGCGCCGTCAACCGGGTGCCGTCGACCGGATCCACCGCCACGTCGACGGCAGGGGCGCTGCCGTTGCCAACGCTCTCCCCGTTGTAGAGCATCGGCGCTTCATCCTTCTCGCCCTCACCAATGACCACCACGCCATCCATGTCCACGGTCGACAACATGCCTCGCATCGCATCGACCGCCGCTTGATCTACATCGTGCTTGCTGCCGCGCCCTTGCCAGCGGGCGGCGGCGATCGCGGCCATCTCCGTGACGCGAACGAGCTCGAGGGCGAGGTTGCGATCAGGAGGCGCAGTCATCGGGTCAGTTTGCCACTTGGATCACCAGAGCGTCGCCCTGTCCGCCACCACCGCACAACGCAGCCGCACCGATGCCTCCACCTCGGTGCCGGAGCGCGTTGACGAGGGTCACGACGATCCGTGCCCCGGTGGCGCCGAGGGGATGTCCGAGAGCAACCCCGCCACCATGCACGTTGACCTTGTCGTGGGGAATCCCCAGCATGTCCGCAGACCACAAGGCGACCGAGGCAAAGGCCTCGTTGATCTCGACGAGATCGAGGTCCTCGACGCCGAGTTCGGAACCCTTCAGTGCCATGCGTATCGCCTGCGCCGGCCGCTCGTGGAGGGTGGCGTCGGGCCCGGCGATCTGCCCGTAGGCGAGGATCTCGGCGAGCACCGGGAGCCCGGAGGCTTCAGCGGCAGACCGGTCGGCAACCACGACAGCTGCAGCGCCATCGGATATCTGTGATGCGTTGCCCGCCGTGGTCGTGCCATCAGCCGTGAAAGCGCCACGGAGCGCACCAAGCGATGCTGTCGTGGTCCCCGAGCGGATCCCCTCGTCCGCGGTCACGATCACGGGATCGCCTTTTCGCTGCGGCACGGTGACTGGAACGATCTCTTCACCCAGCACGCCCGATTCTCGAGCGGCCTCGGCGCGCTGATGGCTCGCCGCCGCCCACTCATCCTGCGCCGATCGCTCGATGCCGAGCTCCGCATTCTTGGCGTCGGCACGCTCGCCCATCGAACACTTGTCAAACGAGCAGAACAGCCCGTCATGAATCATGGAGTCGATGAGCACCGCATCTCCCATACGGAGACCCTGGCGTGCCTGGGGGAGGACATACGGAGCGTTCGACATGGACTCCATGCCGCCGGCCATGAGGAATTGAGCTTCACCGAGCCGTACCCGCCGGTCGGCCTCCGCAACGGCCGCCATGCCGGACAAGCACACCTTGTCGATGTTCATTGCCGGCACCGTCATCGGTATGCCTGCCGCTGCTGCGGCCTGGCGGGCGGTGATCTGCCCGGTGCCACCCCGGATCACATGCCCGAAGATGACTTCCTGGATCTGCTCCGGCTCCAAGCCGGCTCGCTGGAGAGCCCCGTCCATCGCATACGCACCGAGCTCAACCGCAGACAGCGTCGACAGCGCTCCGGCGAACCTGCCGATCGGAGTGCGGGCGATGGAGCAGATGACGGTCTGTGGCATGACGACTCACCTTTGTATGGCGACAACGAGGCAAGTGTATCGGGCCGCTCGGGGTGGACCTTCGTGCCGTGCCATACTCGCTCCGTGCTTCCGTACAACCTCGACCACGTCGGGATCGCCGTGCACGATCTCGAAGATGCCATCGCACGCTTTGGCGGCCGGTACGGCGTGGAACCGATGTATCGCCACGTCGTCGAGCAGCAAGGCGTGCAAGAAGCGATGCTGCCCGTGGGCGGATCTTTCATCCAGCTGCTCGAACCCTTGCAGCCGGAGACGCCGGTCGGCCGGTTTCTCGCTTCGCATGGGGAGGGCCTGCACCACGTCGCGTTCGCCGTCGCCGACATCGAGGCGGCACTGGACCATCTGCGGGCAACCGGAGCGAGGTTGATAGATCACGAACCGAAACCCAGCGCTCGCGGCACACGCATTGCCTTCGTCCATCCCAAGGACCTCGCCGGAACCCTCATCGAGCTGGTGGAGCATCCCGAATGACCGATGCAATCGAGATCACCGGAGGGGCGGATCCGGAGATCGCAGCGGCGATCGCGGCAGTGGTCGACGAGGTGATCAGGCAGGAACTCGCCCGAGACACCGGTACCACACGCCAGGTGGGTCGTTCGGCGTGGGCGCAGGCGGGCCAGTTTCGGGAACGTCCCGTCGTCCATCCCGCACCGCACGCCGACGGCGAGGCTCCGGCACCGCCGGCAGCGCCCGGCTAGACGCCCAAGGCTGCGTCGAGGTCGGCGGCGGCAGAGTCTGGCACGTCGAGATCACCACGGCCGCGGCCGATCTCGATCCCCGGTTTGTATCGACCGTGGTAATCCGAGCCGCCGGTGGCGACCAGCCCGAGCCGATCGGCGAGGTGTGCCAGGTGCCTGCGGACGTCGGGCTCGTACTCCGAATACCACGCCTCGATCCCCACGAGTCCGTGCTCAGCAAGCCGGGTGAACGCCGTTGCGTACTCGGTGCGACTGACGCCGAGAGTGTGGGGATGCGCCACGACGGGAAGCGCACCAGACTCCCTCGCCAGCTCGACGGCCTCGAAAGCATCTAGCCGGATGCGGTCGACGTAGGCGGGTCGTCCCCGCGCCAGGTAACGATCGAACGCCTCGGCAATCTCGGCGACGTGCCCGCGAGCGACGAGCCGAGCGGCGATGTGAGGCCGACCGACCGCGCCACCAAGCGCCTCGGCCACGACCTCCTCGTACGGGATGTCGATACCCGCCGCGCTGAGCGCCTGGAGAATCCGGCGGTTGCGGACGTGGCGGCCGTCCCGCAGCCCTCCGAGGCGGTCCTGAAGCGGGCCGGGTTCCGGCGCCAGGTGGTAGACGAGCAGATGCATGGTGCCGGTCGGCCACTCCACAGACAGCTCTGTGCCCGAGATGAGGCGGATGCCGAGAGAAGACGCGGCGTCCATGGCTGCGGGTATGCCGTCGAGAGTGTCGTGGTCGGTGAGGGCGATTGCGGTCAGCCCGGCTCGAACAGCCCGCGCCACGACGGCAGCCGGAGCCTCGGTTCCGTCGGATGCGACGGAATGCAGATGAAGATCCACCGCCACGTCACGTCTCGCCGTCGTTGGCTGTGGGCCGGAGCCGGATCACCCGATGGCGGCGGCCGCGCTGCCGGCGAACACGAGATTGGCGATCACGAACACGACGATCATCAGTCCGATCCACAGTGCGGCCTTCTTCGTGCGGCTGATCAGATTCGCCTTGCGGGCGGCAGCTGCTTCGGCAGCCTTCTTCACTTCGCGATTGGCCCGCTGCCGCGCTCGCTTGTCCGTCGCCATGGGCGTGCAGTATAGAAATCGGGGTCCTCAGCGCTCCACGGTCACCGTTTCGATGAAGACAGACTCGAGCGGCACACTCTGTTCGCCCTGTGCGGAGACCCCGAGCGGGACGGAGGCGATCGTATCCATGACGTCGAATCCCGCAACGACCCTGCCGAAGACCGAGAACATCGGCGGGAGCTGTGCGGTGTCGAGCATCAGGAAGAACTGTGAGCCGGAAGTGCCCGGGCCCGCGTTGGCCATCGCAACCACACCACGTTCGTAGACGAAGCCCTCGTCCGGGTACTCATCCGGGAGGAGATAACCGGGCCGGCCGATGCCGGTCGCCGTCGGGTCCCCGGCCTGGATCACGAACCCCGGGACGACCCGGTGGGTAGCGGTGCCGTCGAAGTATCCGGCCTCGGCGAGAAACGCGAACGAGTTGACTGTGGCCGGGGCGATCGAGGGATCGAGCTCGACCACGATGTCGCCGCAGGATGTGCGGATCGTGGCCCGGGGGCGAGCTGTGCTGTCGATGCCCAGATCGTCCGGTGCCGCAAAATCGAGCGTCGCCGGTGGCGGTGGCAGCTCGCCGCCACAGGCCACTGGCTGGTTGCGGAATCCATCGGTGTCGGACGGGGGTCCGGCCTGGGAAGTGGTGCTCGTCGCCTCGAGGGTGGGAAGTGTCGTTGGCGGTGCCGCTGCGGTCGTCGTTGGTGGTGCCGTGGCGAACTCGTCGGCGGGCGCCACGTCCTCATCGGAGCTGCCTCCACATGCGGTGAGCGCGGCGATGAGCAGGGCGCCCCCGAAGATGAGCCACGGCTGTCGAATCTCGGTGTGCATAGCAGCGGCGATGCTATCGAGGTTGCTTTCGTTGCGGAAAGAGGTGGCGCTGGCCGGACGGGCACCACCTGTACACTCGCTCGCACCGTGACGGTCGTAGTTCAGAAATACGGCGGCACGTCGGTGAGCAGCGCTGAACGGATTCGCAATGTCGCCAAACGAATCGTCGCCACGCACGCCGACGGCAATCAAGTGGTGGTCGTCGTGTCGGCGATGGGGAAGACCACCGACGAGTTGATCTCGCTGGCGCGCCAGGTGAGCGCGGCCCACCACCCCCGCGAGATGGACATGTTGCTCACCGCTGGGGAACGCATCTCCATGGCGTTGCTGGCCATGGCGATCGAAGACCTCGGCGTTCCCGCGATGAGTCTGACGGGTTCTCAAGCCGGCATTCTCACGACGTCGGTGCACGGTCAGGCCGAGATCATCGACATTCGCGGCGACCGGGTCCGCGATGGCTTGGAGCAAGGGAGGGTGGTGATCGTCGCCGGTTTCCAGGGGGTGAATCCCGACTCACGAGAGATCACCACGCTGGGCCGAGGTGGCTCCGATGCCACCGCCGTTGCCCTGGCGGCGACGCTGTCCGCCGACGTCTGCGAGATCTACACCGATGTCGACGGTGTGTTCACGGCCGACCCGCGGATCGTCCCCACCGCAACCAAGCTCGACGACGTCTCCTATGAGGAGATGTTGGAGCTGGCCGGGGCTGGAGCCGGGGTCCTCATGGCACGCTCGGTTGAGTTCGGCCGCAGGTACGACATACCCATTCACGTGCGTTCGTCATTTCACGATGGAGTCGGCACCTGGGTGAAGGAGACAACCATGGAAGAGGCCATCGTCCGCGGCGTGGCGCACGACACTTCGGAAGCGAAAATCACCGTACGCGGCGTCCCCGACCAGCCCGGGATCGCCGCAGCCCTGTTCGAACCGCTCGCCGACCAGGGCGTCAACGTGGACATGATCGTGCAGAACGTCTCGGAGGACGGATCAACCGACATCTCGTTCACCGTGCGCAAAGAACAGGTGGTGACGGCGCATCAGGTGGCCAACGAGATCGCCGGCCGGATCGGCGGCCGCACTGTCGAGATCGACGAGGACATCGCCAAGGTGTCGTTGGTGGGCGCCGGCATGAAATCCGAGCTCGGTATCGCAGGGAGGATGTTTCGCATCCTGGCCGACCACGAGATCAACATCGAGATGATCTCTACCTCACCCATCCGGATATCCTGTGTGGTTCGTGGGAGTGACGTGGCGGACGCAGTGCGGTCGCTCCACGACGGATTCGCACCGCCAAAGGGCCCGGAAGAGGAGTCGGCATGAGGGAGCAGCCCAACGTTGCGATCGTCGGTGCGACCGGTGCCGTCGGAAAGACCATGCTGTCGATCTTGGAGCACCGTCGCTTCCCGGTTGGCGGGCTGCGGCTCATGGCGAGCCCGCGATCGGCAGGCCGCATCGTGCCGACGCCGTGGGGCGACATCGAGATCGAAGATCTTGCGATCGCCGACCCTGCCGGCATCGACGTCGCCCTGTTCTCCGCCGGCGGCGCCCGCAGCAAGGAACACGCCCCGCGTTTTACCGCAGCCGGCGCCGTGGTCGTGGACAACTCGTCGGCGTTTCGTATGGAACGGGACGTGCCGCTCGTCGTTGCCGGTGTCAACGACGACGCCATTGCAGATCACCGAGGCATAGTCGCCAACCCGAACTGCACCACGATGGTGCTGATGATGGCTGTCGCTCCGCTCCATCGGCGGACGCCACTTCGCCGATTGGTCGCCACGTCGTACCAATCCGTGTCTGGATCCGGGCAGACAGGCGTCGAGGTGCTCTCCCACGAGATCGATGTTCTGGGCAAGGATCGGGAGCTGCTCGTCGACGGGGGATGGTCGGACCCGGGCAGCGCTCTGTACACCCGACCGATCGGGTTCAATGTCGTGCCCCAGGCTGGTTCGTTCACCGAGCAGGGCTACACCGACGAAGAGTGGAAGCTGGTGAACGAGACGCAGAAGATACTCACCGATCCAGCGATCCTGGTGGAACCAACCTGCGTGCGTGTGCCGGTGATGGTGGGTCACGGCATCTCTGCGACGATGTTCTTCGAATCGCCGCTCACTCTCGACGAGGCGCAGTCGCTGCTGGCCGCTGCCCCCGGTGCGGAGCTGTGGGACGACCGCCGTGTACCCACGCCTCTCGACTCTGCGGGGAGAGATTCGGTGCTGATCGGCCGAGTTCGCAGTACGGTAGGGGAGCCAGGCGGCATCAGCCTGTGGGCTGTCGGCGACAATCTGCGCAAGGGTGCTGCACTCAACGCCGTTCAGCTGGCGGAGCTGTTGCTGGTCTGATGGTGCACTGCGGTCAGGTGCTGTGCGTGAACGTCACGGAGGCCATGTGAAAGCCACAGCAAGCGTTCGGATCCCTCGTCCGATCGAAGAGGTATTCGCCTATGTGACGGACATTCCTCGTATGGCGGAGTGGGTCAGTGGGGTGCGCGACGCACGGCTGCTGAGCGACAAGGTGGCCGAGGGCGCTCGCTATCTCCTGGTCTACACCGGGATGGTGCGCCGGCCAACCGAGGTGGAGGTCGAGGTCGTCGGCTACGAGCCTCCGCACCTGTTTGCGTCGCGCTCGACGCGAGGTCCGGTCGAGTTCGAGAGCCGCATCGAACTTGCCGAGGATCGCGACGACACCGTCATCACGAGCACCACGATGGCAACGGACGACCTGGCAACTCGAGTCGCATCCTGGCTCATCGGCTGGCTCGTCGCCAAGCCGTGGGCCGACCGTCTGCGCTCCGAGCTCGAGACGCTCGCTGCCGACATCGAGCGAAACGCCTCCACCCGCTAGCTCCCGGGCGCATGGTGTCTGTCCCCCCGGCCGGGGGACGGTTCCCGCATTAAGGATGACTGGGTCACGGTGCAGGCATCCGATCCTTCCCCCCGCGGGGGACAGACGCCAGCTCCGACTCCCGGTGAGTCGGGACGGCCGGATTTGAATCCTCGGTGATGGGGTGGTGTGGTGGTGGGAGTTGGTGGAGGCGTTGGGGTGCCGGTGTGCAGGAAAGGAAGGGGGGATGCGCGGTAGCGAGGACGATCCCGGGTAGGGATCGTTCCGTGGCGGGGAGCCGACTCCCGGTGAGTCGGGACGGTCGGATTTGAACCCTCGGTGATGGGGTGATGTGGTGGTGGGAGTTGGTGGAGGCGTTGGGGTGCCGGTGTGCAGGAAAGGAAGGGGGATGCGCGGTAGCGAGGACGATCCCGGGTAGGGATCGTTCCGTGGCGGGGAGCCGACTCCCGGTGAGTCGGGACGGCCGGATTTGAACCGGCGACCTCATCGTCCCGAACGATGCGCGCTACCAAACTGCGCCACGTCCCGCAGGCGGTGGATGTTACCTGCCCAGGGAACTGTGCGAACCCCGTCTCACGCTTCGGTCGGGGCGGCTATCAGGTCGACTCGCACCTTGTCGATGCGGTTGCGGTCCATGGCGATCACGGTGAGGGTGACGCCATCGACGGTGATCGAGTCGCCTTCGTGGGGGATACGGCCGGCAACGGCGAGGAACAATCCTGCCGTTGTCGAGTAGGGACCTTCAGGCAACTCGTCGTCGATCGCCTCTTCCAGATCCTCGATGGGCAGCCGGCCATCGGTCAGCCACGTGGCGTCGTCGATCTTCACCGCGGTGGGTTCACCGGGGTCGTACTCGTCACGCAGCGTGCCGACGAGCTCGGCGACGAGATCCTTGACCGTGACGATGCCCTCGACACCGCCGTGCTCGTCGACGATGACACCGAAGCCGAATCGCTCCTTGCGCATGTCCTGGAGCACATGGAGCACGGAGGTCGATTCGGGTATGAACTGGGGCGAGCGCAGCAGCGATGACACCGCATCAGCGGGTGCCGAGTCGGGGAGTTGCAACAGATCCTTGACATAGAAGACGCCGAGGAGCTCGTCGGGGTCGCCGGAGGTCACCGGGTACCGCGAATGCCCCGTTGTCGCCACCATCTCCCGCACCTCGGCGATCGTGGCCGGGAAGCGCAACGTCGCCATGTCCATGCGCGGGGTCATGACCTCACGCACCGGGCGGTCGGCGAGCGTGAAGAGCGCATGCAGGATCTCGCTCTCCACATCGTCGATCTCGCCGTGCTGCACCCCCATCGACGCAAGCGCCAGGACGTCCGCTTCGGTCACGCCCGAATCGGAGTCGTCGTTCCCCAGTCCGACGAGGCGCAACAACGCTCTGGTTATCGATACGAAGAAGTGCGCGATCGGTCGAAGCACGATCGAGAGTCTCCAGATCGTGGGAGCCACGGCAAGCGAGAAGCGATCCGGGTAGCGAGCTGCGATGGTCTTCGGTGTGATCTCGCCCACGACGAGCACGACCGCAGTCACGGCGACCGTCGCCACCCACGGCCCCCATTCTTCACCGAGGAGCTGGATGAACAGGGTGGTTGCTACCGCAGCTCCCAGGATGTTGACGAGGTTGTTGGCGACGAGCAGGGTCGAGAGCAGTCGATCGGGATCGGCCACCAGCTCGGCAACTCGCTCGCCCCGCCGACCCTGCCCGCTGAGTTGATGTACTCGCTCCCGACCGATGCCGATGAGTGCCGTCTCCGACCCGGAGAAGAAGCCAGAAGCGAGGGCGCATGCTGCGAGCACCGCGATGTAGACCACCGTCACTGCGGTCACGGCCGCACCTGGTGGTGACTAGACGGAGGCTCCGATCCGGCAGCCGTCATCGCGGTTCCTCGATCGCACCGGCTGCTTCCATGGCGTCGGGGAGCGTGGGGGCGGAAGTGGCTTCGCTCTCGTCGTCGTGGTCGGGCGTTGGTGCCGTATCCGGCTCATCGTCACCGGGTATCGCGATGCGCATGGCCGCCGACAGCTGCTGTGAGGTGAATGGCTTCACCACCCAGGCCGCCGCTCCAGCTCGTTTGGCGAGAAAGCCATCGGCCGATCTGTCGAGCAGTATCACCACCGGCACCGGTGCATGGCCAGCGAGAACGAGATGATCACGTACGGCACGGGTCACCGCCATGCCGCCCATGGAGCCCACCTGCAGGTCGACGATCACCAGGTCGATGTCGTCCGAGAGCACCCGTGCTGCGGTCTGCGTCGGGTCGTCGATGTCGACGATGGTCGTGTCCGGTTCGGTGAGTGCGGCGTGGACCTCGTTGCGAACCCACGGTGCGTCGGCGACGACGAGGATGCGTGTCATTGGCCGGGAGGATACCTGCGCCGTGGCGAGGGTACGCTGGATGGCGCAGAGCATCGAATGGGCGTTGTCGAGACCGGCTCGTAACATCGGCCCGTGAAGCTTTCTCGGCCGCTTCGTTCCGGCCGTCTCCTCGTCAAACTGGTGCTCGTCGTGGTCGGGCTGGCACTGCAGCTCGGGGGTGCGGCGCTGGCCGTCCAGCCAGATGCGACGATCGTCGTGGCCGATGTCCGCGGTCCACTCGAGCAGCGGGCTCTCGACTTCCTCACCGAGGCCGTGCGAGCTCCTGGTGCCGTCGTCGTCGTGCTGCAGATCAACAATCCGGGAATCGCCAGCGGTGATCCCACCGAGCTGTACGCCGCGATCGAGGAGAGCCCTGTACCCGTGGCCGTTTGGGTGGGTCCCTCAGGGGCCGAGGCGTATGGCGGTGTCGCCGAGTTGGCGCTGCGCGCCGACTATGCAGGGGCGGCGCCGGCGTCTCGAGTGGGGTTCCTCCGTCAGCCATTCGCCGGAGGGCCCATCGTGGACGGGCTGTTCGACGGTGTTGACGAGCGGGTGATCGCGGGGTCGGTCGAGGTGGCCGAGCCGATTCCGGGCCTCATCGACGAGGTCGTCCCCACGGTGGGCCAGTTCATTGCCGCTCTCGATGGCTTGCGCTATGAACGTAATGGCGCCATGTCGGTACTCACCACGGTGCGATCCGACACCGACGCCTCCGGGAACCCCATCACCGTTGCAGCCCACGACGTCGAGTTCCGCAAGCCGGGGTTGTTCGATCGCTTTCTGCGACTCGCCGTGCGGCCCGAGGCGACGTTCTTCTTCCTGGCCGCCGGAATCAGCGCTGCCGTCTTCGAGTTCTACGCCGCCGGTGCGGGTGTGGCTGCGAGCGTCTCCGTGCTCAGCCTTTTCTTGGCGGGTTTCGGTCTGGCAGTGCTGCCGATCAGCTGGTTCGCGGTCGGCGTGGTGCTCCTGGGCATGCTCTTGTACACCGTCGACTTTCAGAACACGACCGTGTCGTGGCGTGGTGTCATCGGCACGGTGTTCTTGCTGTGGGGCGGGCTCAACATCGTTGCCGCTGGACCGCAGTTTGCCGCACGCTGGTGGGCCGTGGTCCTGGCCGTGATCGGTGTGGCTTCGTTCTACATGATCGCCCTCACCACCGTCACCAGGTCACGGTTCTCCACGATCACCATTGGCAGAGAGCATCTCGTTGGTCGGACGGGTATCGCCGAGACGAGCTTCGAACCAATGGGCATCGTGGACGTCGACGGGGCGCGCTGGCAGGCTCGCAGTCATCGAGCCGCCGGGTTGCGTCCGGGAGATCGGGTGAGGGTGCTCGCAGTCAGCGGGATCATGCTGGAGGTCGGTCCGGTGGACGAACCTGCGGATGTCGCCCCATAGGAATCACGATAGGAATCAGAGGTGGAACCGGGCCGGGGCGACGACGATGGAGCCAGGATCCGGCGGTTTTGCGAGAACGCGAAAAAAACGCCTACCTTTCGCGGATAGCAAGCACCATTTTCCTGTTTTTTCCTTGCCGGGTGCAACTGAAGTCATTAGGTTCCCGGCCAGTTGGAGTCGGGTCCTGGGGAGGAGTCCTACGTTGACGACGCTTGATCGTTCGTGGCAGCCGATCGCGCTGTGCCGGGGAAATCATTCGCACCTCTTCTTTCCACCAAACACGCAAGAGCGCAAGGACGAGCGAGAGCGCCGGGAGCTGCGGGCGAAGTCGATCTGCCAGATGTGCCCGGTTCGGCAGCCCTGTCTGGAGTATGCCAACACGATTCGCGAGCCATATGGCATCTGGGGCGGCTACACGGAAGCAGAGCGGCGCCACCTCCTCGTCAGCGCGGCGGTCTGAAAGCGGCGGGGCCGCCGCTTGCAAGTGTCAGCGCGCCGGCTCGGCTGAGGGTTCCCCACCAGGTGGGGTCCGCTGCGGATCCCGACGTACCCGCACGTCGCCTCGACGCATCGTCACTCCCTGCTTGTCGAGCCACTCGAGGAGGGGGACGGCGTGCCGGCGACTCACCCCGAGGGCGTCACGAAACTCGGCGACCGTGAACTCATCGTCGAGACCATCAAGCGCTGCGATGATCCTCTCGACCTGATCGGGAAGGTAGGCGAGGTCGTCGGCCACCAGGATCAGCTCCCCGTCTCTCACGAGCGCGTGGAAGAGCTCCGGATCGAGCGCAAGCGTCGAGCTGCGGGGCACTGCGAATCCGGCGGCTTCGAGCACGGCCTGCGCTTGCTCCCAGGCGCCTGTCTGCGCATCGCTGCGCACCACCGAGAAGCCCACCGCATGGACGACGGGACCGGAACCCTCGAGACCGCTG
>JBFISM010000018.1:0-36568 GCA_041608535.1 Acidimicrobiia bacterium | reverse complement strand
TGTCGGCCGTGTGTCCGGCCATTACGCCGGAGCGTTCAGCAGGCTGGTCGCGTTTCTGATCGATTGGTTCATCATCGTCACGACCTATGGCCTCGCCCTCGGGCTGGGGCAGTACGTGCTGGAGACTTTCTTTGGGCGTTCCGTCAACTACGCAGAGAGTCCTGCATGGTGGGGCGCAGGGTTCGGTCTCTGGGCGTTTGTCTATCTGGTTGCGGGGCTCGTCATCACCGGCCGCACCGCGGGCAAGGGACTCATGGGGCTCAAGGTGGTGAGCCGCACCGGGGAGCCGTTGGGCGCGCGGTGGGCAGTGGTGCGGGTGCTGGTGTTGCCGGTGAGCATCGGGTTCTTCGGGTTGGGCTGTCTGGGGATCCTTCTCGGTAAAGAGCGCCGTGCGTTGCACGACGTCGTCGCGCGGTGTGCGGTCGTCTATGACTGGGGCGACCGTCCGGCGGAGCTACCCGCTCCGGTGACTCGGTGGCTCGAGCGTCGGACGATGCCACCACACGCTCCTCGAGCCGACAGACCCGAATCGCCCGTCATGTGAACGGTGTCGATCTCGCGTGGCTCCCGGCGCTTGCGTATGGTGCGGGGCCAGCGAAACGAGAGCGAGGCGGCATGCACTACGGCGTGATGATCTTCCCGACCGACCTCACCATCCAGCCGGTCGACCTGGCGGTCGCCGCCGAAGAGCGCGGCTTCGAGTCGTTGTGGTTTCCCGAGCACAGCCACATTCCGGCGAGCCGGGCCACGCCGTGGGGTGGGCGCAACAACGCTCGGCCGCTCCCGGCCGAATACTGGCGGAGTCACGACCAGATGATCGCCCTCGCCGCCGCTGCGGCCGTCACGACCCGGCTGCGACTGGGCACCGGGATCACCCTGCTCGCCCAGCGTGATCCGATCTGGTTCGCCAAGGAGGTCGCATCGCTCGACACCATCTCGAATGGCCGGTTCATCCTCGGGGTCGGCTACGGCTGGAACAAGGAAGAGATGGCCCAGCACGGCGTCGTCTACCGAGAGCGCCGGGCGGTGTTGCGCGAGAAGGTGCTCGCCATGAAGCGCATCTGGATGGAGGAGGAGTGGTCGTTCCGGGGCGAGCACATCCGGCTCGAACCCAGCTGGGCGTGGCCGAAGCCGGTGCAGCAGCCGCATCCACCGATCATTCTCGGGGCCGGCGCCGGTCCCAAGGCAATGGCGCACGTCGCCGAGTTCTGTGATGGGTGGATGCCGATCGGCGGCCGGCATGACGTCGGGAAAGCGATGCGGCTCCTGGAAGAGGCCTGCACCGCCGTGGGGAGAGATCCCGCTGAGATCGAGCTGACGTACTTCTATACCAAACCCGACCGGGCGTTCATCGATGCCCTCGGCGAGCAGGGTTTCGCCCGAGTCATCTTCAAGCTGGGTCACCAGGACGGCGCGATGCCGGCTGCGGAGGTGATGGAACAGCTCGACGACCTCACGACGTTGATCGAGTGACAACCCGGGCAGACTGCCGTCGGTGCCATCGCTGCCGCCGGCTCGAGAGATTGGACCAATCATGGCCGACACCACGGATGACCTGAGAAATGACCTGAAGAACCGGCTCACCCCGCTCCAGTATCACGTCACCCAAGAGGCAGGGACCGAGCGCGCCTTCACCGGCGAGTACTGGGACAGCAAGGACGACGGCATCTACCGCTGTGTCGTCTGCGACGAGCCGTTGTTCGACAGCGCCACCAAGTACGACTCGGGGACAGGATGGCCTTCTTTCTGGGAGCCGGTCGAAGACGATGCGGTCGACACGAAGAGGGACTTCAAACTACTGGTACCACGGAACGAGGTCGTGTGCGCCAATTGTGGGGCGCATCTCGGTCATGTCTTCAACGACGGGCCCCAGCCCACGGGGCAGCGCTACTGCATGAACTCGGCCTCGCTCCGGCTTGATGCGAGGGACGAAACGGCGGAGTAGAGCGCATTCATCGCCACCGCGAACGCGCCCGGGGGGCGGCCATGATGCCGCCCCCCGGGCGATCACGGTCTCGCAGCTAGGGCAGCGGTCCCGTGTAACGGAAGATCCACAACCCGGAATCGCGATCGCTGCCCAGGATGTAGGTCGTCTCGGTCGGATCGCCGGGCAGGCGGTGCGCCTCCACCCCCCAGAAGTCGTTGCCGCCCGGAGCGATGAAGTGGCCGACCTCGGTCATCCCGCCGGGCCCAAACGACAGGACTCGCATCCCGGCGTCGTAGTAGGACACGTAGCCGAGGTTCACGGCCTTGTCCATGGCGACCTCGTGCACGCTGAGCGTCCCGGACCCGGTCGCAAATGCCGGATTGATGCCCTCCGGCACCGCGTAGGAGTCGATGGTCTGCAACGTCGCCGCATCCAGCAGGTGCAGGCCGCCCCAGCCGTCGAACGTCGTCTGCGCCGCTACCGAGGCGCCCGGCGTGCCCAGTGCGGGCATGTCGCTGCCCTCCGGCGTCGACGTATACTCCGGCGTGTCGTTGAACAGCAGGTGCATCGCCCGGTGGCCGATGCAGATTGCCGATGCGGTGATCGCGAACACGTGGCCTTGCCCGCCGCAGGTGAATCCGTTGGGGGTGAGCCCGTTGCGAGTACCGCCGTGGCTCTGGCCGATGATCACCTTGGAGTAGCCGGCCAGCTGCCCCGACTCGACCTTGATCGAGAAGAAGCAGGTGCCGCGGGTGAAAACGATCACGTCCGCCCCGGTCACGCTCTGCGGCGGGACCTCGGCCCGGTCGCTCGTGCCGTTGCCGTCGACGTCCTCGACGCACCCGCTGCCGCCCCACACCGTGGAGCCCGTGAACGGGTTCGCAGCGGTGATGGGCACGGTCCAGGAGAACTGGCCGCCGCCGTAGAACCCGGCGTTGGGCCCGTTGGTCACCTGGAACTGGGTCCTGTTCGACGAGAAGTCCTCGTCGGTGCCGATGATGAACTTGTTGTTGTGGCTCCACTCCGCTTGGTGGGCATTGCCCTCCGGCGGTGAGAAGCCCAGCAGCGTGTCGGGGTCGGGGTGGTCAGAGTCGTCGACGAACACCGGGTTGGCCGGGTCGTTGACGTTCAGCACGACCCACCCGGCATCCCAGTACGACAGCAGCGCCAGCCAGTCGCCCTTCACCTTCTTGACCACGAGGTCGTGAAGGAACACCGATTCGCCGTTGGCGAACGTCCCGTGCGCATCCGGCCAGTCGAGGATGCCGGTCTCCTCGAGCAGCACCGGGTTGCGGGGATCGGTGATCTCCATGATGTCGGTGTCGGTGACCTCTTCGTTGTCGACCATGATGGCGAAGGCCCGGCGAGTGTCCTGCCAGGCGAACACCGAGTGGATCTGGCGAGCCCGGGCCAGCGTGCCGTTGTTGGTATCGCCCTTGCCGACCGCCAGCGGCACCGGCGCCAGCGGGTTGGTGATGTCGTAGATCGACATCCCCCCGACACGGTCCGGGCTGGTGCCACAGTTCTCGTTGTTGGTGACGAGGATGTCGCCCTTGAACGCCTTGGTGTTCAGCTTCAAAGCCTGCATGCCCTCGCCCGGATAGGAGTGCGTCGGAAAGGCAATGAAGCCCACCTCGGTCGGTGCCGCCGGGTCGGAGATGTCGATCACATAGACCCCGCCCTGGCCGCACGGCGTGGTGTTGAGTCGTCGGGCTGCCAGGTAGGCGTAGTTGCCGAGCACCGCCACGTCGGCGATGTGGTTGGGTCGGTCGACGCCAACGGCGCCGCTGACGTCCACTTGGCCGACGAGCTGCATGTTCAGGCTGGACGCCGGCAGGTGCCCGGTGGAGGGCCCGTGCTGCTGCTCGTCATGCACTTCCTTCGGTGTGTCGACTTCGCCGTCGCCGAGCACGTGGACGGTGTGGGGGGCACCATCGTGGGCTGTGGCCGCGGCCGCAAAACTCGTGATCAAGAGCGGCACCGTGAGCACCGCCAGGAGACGTCGCCAACGCATTCCGTACCTCCATGTACGTGGGCGCCGGCGGCGCCCGTGTCCGATGGCTGGCGCAAACGTATCCGGAAACATGCCGGTCGTACAGTCCCCAAAAAGTGGAGATGCCGGCGGCTGCCGGCCGCGTTTCGCTCCGGCCCGACGGGAAGGTCGGAGGCGGCGTAGCCCGGCTGTTCAGTCGTAGGCGTGTCGGAACATGAGGGCGATCCGCGCTTGGGCATGGCTCGTCTTGGGCACGGCGTGTTGCCAGGTTCGCTGGCAGCTGCCCCCCATCACCACGAGGTCCCCGAACCCGAGCGAGAATCCGATCGAGCGCCCTCCGCCGGTGGGTCGCAGGAGGAAGCGACGTGGGGCGCCGAGCGATACCGTGGCCACCGTGGCCTCGGGAAGCTCACGGGCCACCCGATCGCCGTGCCAGGCAACGCTGTCTCTCCCGTTGCGGTACAGCCCGGCGGACACGCGATCGAGACGCACCCGATACCGTGCCGACAGCACCTCGACGATCTCACCGATGATCGGGTGCCAGGCTGCCTCTACCCGGGCGTTGAGCCGTGGCGTTTGCACGTCGTTGTCGTACATCCGCACCACGGGACTGATCCACTCGGCTCTCAGCACCAGCAGCTCGAACAGGGTTTCGTGGCCCTGGAGCCATTGGGGTGCGTAGTCGATCCACGCATCATTCCCCAGACTCGTGCGGCGCAACTCGGCGAGTGTCGTATCGATCGTCGGTGCACCGCTGCCGAACAGGGTCGGGGCGAGCACCCCGGTGGCTTCGAACATGTGTTCGATGGTAGCACACGACCGTACCGGGTGAGTCGGCTGCTTACATGGCGGTCTTCGACCGGCGGAGGTGGCGATGCGAGAGATCCTGCTGATCGTGCACATACTGGCGGCGGCAGCCTGGATCGGTCTCAACCTCGCCCAGTTCGTGTTCGTCCCGCGGCTGGTGCGTGCCGGCAACGATGCCGCTGCCGCCTGGATGGGCGCCTTCGTCGATCTGGGTCGCATCTACAACACGCCCGCTGCGATCGTGATTCTCGCTTCTGGAGTCGGGCTCGTCATCGATTCGGCCGTCTACGAGTTCGAGCACGTGTTCGTGGTCATCGGCGTGGTGATGGTCATCATCGGTGGGGTGCTCGGTGCGCGGGTGTACGCACCGCGAGGGCGGGCCGCCCAAGCTGCGTACATCAGCGACGATCAGGGTGCGGCACAGACGGCGACCGAAGGCATCATCAGGATCGGTGCCATCGAGACGCTGCTCCTGGTCGTCACGGTCGTCGCGATGGTGAATCGCTGGGGTGCCTGAGGCTACGGTCAGACCCGAGCGGCCCGGCGACGAGCAGCAGATCGCAGAAGTGTTGGCGGCGGCGTTCCGCCGGTCGGAAAATCCGCACAGCGAGCCACCTGAAGTCCGTCTCGTCGAGGAGCTGCGAACCAGTTCCGCCTGGATCGCACCGTTGTCGCTGGTCGCCGTCGACGCCGGCGCGACTGGGATCGTGGGGCACGTGGTGTGCACACGAGGAACGATCGACGGGTTTGCCGTGCTCGCCCTCGGCCCGCTGGGAGTGGCCCCAAGCCACCAGGGTCGCGGGATCGGTAGCAGCCTGATGCAGGCTGTGATCGTTGCTGCCGGTCTGCACGGTGAGGCGGTGATCTGTCTGCTGGGCGACCCGGGCTTCTACTCGCGGTTCGGCTTCGTTCCGGCGACATCGCTCGGCATCGAGCCACCCGAGCCGGCGTGGGGTGACTACTTCCAGGCCCTGGTGGCGCCGGGGACCGAGGTCCCCCAGGGCCGTTTCTCGTACCCGGAGCCATTCTCCGGGCTGGGCTGACCGGCTGGACTGACCGGCTGGACTGACCAGCAGGCTGACTCGTGCGATGACCGCAGCCGGAATGCGTCGCAGCGAAGCTCTACCCTGACGACCATGGTCGAACCGCTGCCGGCCGACATGCAATCGGAGATCACCGTGGCCGTCGAGGTCCCGATGATCGGTGACGAACGGCGCAAGAACTGGGCGAAGATCGTCACCAACGTCGACACCTCGCAGTCCTCTGGCTGGGCGTTCGAGGGCGACTTCATCGCCGTCGGGGGTATCCAGGATGTGCCGATCGGCGCGGTGGTGCTGGTGTACGGGGAACGAGGCAGCTCGGCCAGCCCGGTTATGGACGCCAAGGTGTACACCGCCAACGCCGACGGCACGATGTCCTACCAGGCGGCGGCGAGCGGTCGGGCCTGGGCCCGCACGCTGCGTGACAAAGTCGATGAGCTGGTCGCCGTCGAGCCGATCGCGCAGCTGCTCGAGTGGTCACCCGAGTTGATGCGCTACTCGGACGAGGCCATCGCCGAGGAGTACCGGCGGCGCGCTCTCGGGCAGTCATGACCATGGACTGGGAGCCCCGCCTCGCCACTCGGGCGATCCACGCCGGTGAGCAACCCGATCCGGCGACTCGGGCGGCATCGCCGAACCTCGTGATGTCGACCACGTTCGTGGTCGACGAGCCCATCTCGTTCTCGGCGACGGAGCTACGGGAGGACACGCCGTTCGTCTACAGCCGGTGGGGCAATCCGACGCTACGGCAGCTGGAAGCGAAGCTGGCTGCGCTCGAGGAGGCGGAGGCCTGTGCGCTGTTCGCCTCGGGCATGGCGGCCACCTCCGCAGTGCTGTTGGGCACTTTGTCGCAGGGCGATCACGTCGTGATGGTCGATGCGAACTATGCCGGAGTCGCCGAACTGGTGCGCCACACGTTGCCGCGCTTCGGAATCGAGGTCACTCTCGCCGATCCGACCAACCTCGATGCGGTGGTAGCCGCGATGCGGCCCAGCACGAGACTGGTGTTCACCGAGACCCCGGCCAATCCCACGATGCGAATCAGCGACATCGCCGCCCTCGCCGACATCGCCCACAGCACAGGGGCCCGGCTGGCCGTCGACTCCACCTTTGCGACACCTGTGGCCTCCCGACCGGCGACGCTCGGGGCCGATTATGTGATCCATTCCTTGACCAAATACATCGGCGGGCACGGCGATGCGATCGGTGGCGCCGTGCTCGGGCGCAAAGAGCTCATCGCTCCGTTGGTCGCCGAGGCCACCATCCACCACGGCGGAGTGCTGAGCCCGTTCAACGCCTGGCTCATCATGCGCGGTGCGGCGACGCTGCCGATCCGGATGCAGACCCACGAAACCGGCGCCATGGAGGTGGCCACGTTCCTCGAGAACGACGCTCGAGTAGGGCGGGTGATGTATCCGGGGCTGCGATCGCACCCCCACCACGACCTGGCGGCGCGGCAAATGGACAACTTTTCCGGGATGCTGACGTTCCAGGTGGCAGACGGCGCCGCCGTTGCCGCACGGATGATGAAGGACCTTCAGGTGTTTCACTATGCGGTGTCGCTCGGCCACCACCGCAGCCTCGTCTACTGGCTGGGAACCGACGAATTGATGGAATCCACGTTCCATCTGGAGGGAGAACTGCTCGACGCCTACCGGCGCTTTGCCGGTGACGGGATCTTCCGGGTGTCGGTGGGGCTGGAAGACCCGGCAGATCTGATCGAGGACCTCGACCGGATCCTGGGCTAGAGAGCGGCGCCGATCGCCGCTCGCAACGGATCACCGGCCGGGATCACCGCAAGCAGCCCTGTGCTGAGCGCGTGCGAGTCGACGGTCGTCTCCCCATGGCGGTGTAGTCGATACCAGTCGAGCAGCTCGTCGACGATGCGCATGTCACCGGTGAGCGCCGCACCGTCGAGGACGGAGATGATGCGGCGGGCTTCGGCTCGACCCAGCGCCGGCACGGCCGCAGTGAGATCCTCGGCGAGGTGCGGGTAGCGGACGTCGAGCGGGTCGACCGGTGCGAAGCGAGCCTCCGCGTCTGTGATGCTGGGCGACCACGTGTCCAGCAGGTGCTCCAGCTCACGGGGGTCGGCGAGCCAGGCATCGGCCCCGAGCGCCATCGCACGGCGGTCGTCGACCCCGAAGGCGCGTCCCCCGGCGATCACGGGGATTCCGGCCGCATGCCCGGCGCCGATCGTCAGGCGCGCTCCTCGCATGGCCGCGGATATGGAGCAGGTCACCAACAACGCACTTGCGTCGCTGTCGACGAGGTGGCCGATCAGATCGGTGGCGGGGATGGTCGCACCGAGGTTGGTCACCCGGCGTCCGAGGTAGACGAGATACGTGGCGATCATCCGCGCCGGCAGCGAGTGTGTGTCTCCCTCGGCGGCAACGACGACCAGGTGATCACCGTGGAGAGGTATGGCCAATGCGCCACCCAGCATCGCCACCACGGTCTCGAGCGTTGCGGTGGCGGCATGCTCGTCGGCGATCCGGTAGTCGCCGGTCTGCCACCGATGCCCGACATCGCGTTGGAGCGGGCTCATGAGGTCGAACAGGATCGAGCCGACATCCATGCCGATCTCCATCTGCGCCGTGACGATCTCGTAGGCCAGCGCCACGTCACCATTGAGCGCAGCAACCAGCAGCCCCAGCCGGGCCGTATCGAGATCGGATGGTGCGCCGTCGATCACGCTCGAAGCGTAGTGAGACGCCCCCTTGCCGCGATCGAGACACACACTTGCCCCCTGGCTGCAGGCGGCCGTAGGCTCGCCGTCGTCGACAACCGGAGGTAGGGGTTGACGGATATCGCCAAGAACGACCGGCGGGTGGTGTTCCGCTGGGCGATGTACGACTGGGCGAACTCGGCCTACGCCACGACGAGCGGGGCCATCGTGGCCGCCTTCTTCACCGGTGAGATCGTTCCCGAGGACGGATTTGCCGGTTTGTCCGGGGAGACACTCTGGGCGGCGGTGGTGTCGATAGGGGCGTTCGTGCTGTTCCTGGGGATGCCGATACTCGGCGCGGTTGCCGACTACAACGCTGCCAAGCGGGCGTTTCTGCGTGCGTTCGCTTTCATCGGAGCTGCGTTCACGATGCTGGTCCCTTTCGTCCCCAACGGGCAGGTGCCGCTCTTCTTGTTCATGTTCCTCGTATCCAATATCGGGTTCGTCGCCGCCAACGTGTTCTACGACGGGTTCTTGAAGGACATCTCCGACGATGCATCCATCGACACGGTGTCATCGAAGGGTTTTGCACTCGGGTACGTCGGTGGTGGCTTGTACGTGCTGCTGGCGTTCGTCGTCATCACCTTGAGCGGTGACGAGGGCATCACCGGGCTGACCACGACCGGTGCCGCCCGGTTGGGCATCTTCGGCGCCGGGGTGTGGTGGGTGCTGTTCACGGTCTACTCCCTGCGCGGCCTGCCCGAGACGGGAAGCGCCGGCGAGCTGCCGGAGGAGCTGCAGGGGATGTCACCGTTCCTGGCGTACACCAAGGTAGGTTTCGAGCGGACGCTGGGTACGGCGAGGAAGCTGATGGGGTTCAAGCAGCTCATGCTGTTCGTGCTGGCGTTCATCTTCTACAACGACGGCACGCAAACCGTGATCAACATCTCCGGGGCGTATGCCGAAGGCACCCTCAACCTGGAGTTGGAGCAGATCATCGTTGCGTTCCTCATCGTGCAGTTCGTTGCGTTCTTCGGGGCACTGGCGTTCGGTTCGATAGCCGGCCGAATCGGCACGCGTGAGGCGATCGTGGTGACGCTGGTGATCTGGATCCTGATCGCCATCGGTGGGTTCCTGCTTCCCGAGGAGCAGACGACACCGCTCTACCTTCTCGCCGTGGCGATCGGCTTCGTGCTGGGTGGAGTGCAGGCATTGAGCCGCAGCCTGTACGGCACGATGATTCCGGAGGAGGCGGCAGCCGAGTTCTACGGCTTCTTCTCGGTCTTCTCGAAGTTCTCGGCGATCTGGGGGCCGCTCGTGTTCGCCATCGTGTCCGGTGTCACCGGGTCGGGTCGTCCGGCCATACTGTCGGTGATCGTCTTCATGGCGATCGGGATGGTGCTGCTGATGCGTGTGGACGTCGACGAGGCCCGTGCCTCGAAGGACCGCTGGAGCTTCGAAGGCGCCCACGTGGACGCCGTCGGCGTGGAGTGAGGAGGAAACAATGAGCGACGATGTCGTGTACCGGTCGGTGTCGAGAATCACCCGTCACCGCGGACCCGTGCGCAGTGCGGAGGTTCCGGGCCGTACCGAGCCGGTGAGCTTCGGAGTCCACAGCGAGATCGCCGAGCACTACGGGGTCGATGAGGATGCCTATCCGCCGGATACCACCACCATCGATTACGTCATCGCCGCCACCGGTGGGTGACTGACCGGGACCTTTGGAGGCGCGCTGGAGGCGCGCAGCATCAACGCAAGCGGAGGGGCCCTCGTCGGAACCGCCACCGGTGAGATCGAAAAGGACGGCAAGGTTCTGGTGATACGTCGCATCCACATGACCTACGAGCTAGCCGGGGTCCAGGAGGAACAGAAGGAAACCGTGGAGCGCGTCCTCGGTTTCCACGCCGACTACTGCCCGGTGGCGCGCAGCATCCGCGATTCGATAGATATCACAACCGAGGTGGTCTACACCTGAGCCGTCACGCGTCGGGTGGTGCTCGGGTTGATCGGCGGAAGCGGCGCCTGCCCGGTGGTGATTGGGGATCGATCTCGTAGCCACGTTGGTGCACGACGACGTGGTGATGGAACCAGCACAGGGTTGTGAGGTTGATCGGGTCGTCGCTGCCGCCCATCGAGCGGGGAAGGATGTGGTGCGGTTCGAGGCGGTACCGGCTGGTGCAGCCATCTGCGGTGCAACCGCCGTCACGTTGCAGCACGTAGCGCCGGGTGCGTGGCGGGAGCGAAGACGACCCGGTGCCCACGGCTTTCAAGATTCCGTCGTCGACGAGCGTGATGTCGATGGTGCCCGAGCACAGGATCTCTGCGAGCGTATTGGGGCCCACCCGCAGCCCGTGGCGGGTCGAGGCCCCGGCTTCGCCCCTGCTCCGGGCGGCCAGTTGTGCGTCGATGAAGATCGCACCGTGCATGCGTTGCGACCGGCCGTTGCCTGTCCCGCCGTCGCCTGTCCCGCCGTCGCTTGACCCAACGTCGCCGTCGAGTTCGTCCAGGGCCCAGCTCACGAGTGCATCGGCTCGGCGTTGCGGCAGTGCCGGACGGTGTTCGTCGTCTTCCGAGACCAGTGTGTCAGCACGTTGATCGAGACCAGCGAGGAGCCGTTCACCGTCGACGCCGGCCAAGCCGCCGCGAATCTGGACCCAGGTGAAGTCGAGGCTGAACTGGGCATACAGATGGCGATCTTCGAACACCTGCGTCTCGTCACGCAGTTTGTGCAGCGTGTGCTGGCTCTCGATGCGACGCACCTGCTGGACGGCAACACCCCGAGAGCGCTCGATGGTGACCTCGTCGGCACCGGCGGCCTTGAGCCGTGCGATGGCGGCGGCTCTGTCGAAGCTGATCCCGCCGGCAGCGAGATCGCTCATGTTGGAACCTGACTTGGCGAGGAACGCCAGTTCTCCACCGGTGACGGGATGCAGGTCGAGTCGACCGGTGACCCATTCCTTCACGCTGGCACACCCATCGCCCGTGGGAACCTGGCGACGGTCGATCTCACGCAGCAACGTCACCTGGCGAGCTCGGGCTCGACCGATGAGCGATTCGAGCGCCAGCATCTCTTGCTCGATCGTGTCGGTGGTGACCCGATCAAGATCGCTGGTCGTCTCTGGCGTGAGTGTGTTCATACCGGTCATCATGCCAAGGGGGTGTGACAAGAAATCGCCGGGAAGCCCATGTCTCACAGAAGTTTTGGAGAATTCTTGCGCCGATCCACGACCTCGCCGGGCACGGAGTGGGCAAGGGGCGGGCAGGTATCCGTGACCCGGTCATCCTTGGGAGGTGCCAGCCCCTACCTCCGAGCCCTTCGGGCTCGCAGGGACCTTCCCCCCAACGGGGGGACAGACCAGACGGCCGACCACACGCCGTCAGCCGGAACCTTTCCGATAGGCCACTCGCTTTCCTTCGCCAGCACCAGCCTTCAGGTCCGCCAGCCCGAGACTCCCTCGCGGCCCCCTTCCCTCTCCTTCGCCAGCAACAAGCTCAATGTCCACCAGATCGAGCCACCATCACCCGTCCTTCGCCAGCAACGGCCTCGAGGTCCGCCAGCTCGAGACTCCCTCCGGCTCCGCTTCGCCGTCCTTCGCCAGCAGCAACCTCCAGGTCCGCCATATCGAGACCGCTCGCAGGCCGACCGCACCCACCCCGTCCTTCGCCAGCAACAGTCTCCAGGTTCGCCGGATCGAGACCCCTCGCAGGCCGACCGCGCCGCACCCTTCCGTTCTCCAGCACGGGAGCTACTTCGCACCCGCATCCGGAATAGCTGCGCGCAGCCCGCTGTTTGCTACGTGGGCGAATTGGCCGGACTCACGCCGGTTATCATTCGACCCGGCGCCGAGGGGAAGGCACTCGCGGCGTCTTCGACAGAAAGCAGCAGAGTGGCATCGTCTGACGACGTATTCAAAGCGCAGGGCACGGTGGTTGCGACGCTTCGCAACGCCACCTTCAAGGTCAAGCTGGACTCGGGGCACGAGGTGGTGGCTCGGGCGTCCGGCAAGATGCGCCGCGGCCGATTGATCCGGATCATCCCGGGCGACAGGGTCGAGCTCGAGGTGTCGACCTACGACCCCACCCGCGGCCGGATCGTTTGGCGTTACCGCTGATTCCTGAGCGCATGCGTGCGCTCCACATCGTCGAGCCCGGCCGGCCCCTCCTCGCCGCCGAAGTTCCCACTCCCGAGCCCGCACCGGGCGAGGTACTCGTCCGCGTGGCCGCAGCCGGGATCTGTCGTACGGACGTCCACTACCGCCGGGGTCCCCACACCGTGCATCGTTTCCCGATGACCCCCGGCCACGAGATCGCCGGGGTGATCGAAGCAGTCGGCGCTGCGGACGACGAGGGCCGGGTCGGGGAGCGGGTCGGGATCCACTACCAGACGAGCTGTGGGACCTGCCGGCGCTGTGGCAACGGGCGAGAGCAGTTCTGCGCCGACGGTGAGATGATCGGGCGCAGCCGCCACGGTGGCTACGCCGAGTACGTGACCGTTCCGGCACGCAACGCCTACACCGTGCCCGACGCCGTCGACCTGCAACATGCTTCCGTCATGATGTGCTCGTCGGCGACGTCGTTCCACGCCATCGATCTCGGGCGGCTCGTCGCCGGTGAGCGGGTGGCCATCCTCGGGTGCGGCGGGCTCGGCATGTCGGCGATCCAGATCGCTCTGGCCAAGGGTGCTTCCCAGGTGTACGCCGTCGATCTCGATCCGGCGAAGCTCGACACCGCCCAGGCGCTGGGCGCCCTTCCCATCGACGCCCGGGCCGGCGACGTGCCCGACATGCTGTTGCAACTCACGGGCGGCGAGGGCATCGACCTCGCTCTCGAGCTCGTCGGCACCGAGACCACCATACGGCAGGCCGTCGACGTGTTGGGTGTGGGAGGTCGGGCGGTCATCGCCGGGCTCGGAGACATTGCGATCGAGCTGGCACCGTTCCGGCAGTTGGTGATGCGTGAGGCGGAGATCATCGGCGTCGCCGACCACTTGGGCAGTGACATTCCCGAGCTGTTCGCGCTGGCTGCGGGCGGGCAGCTCGTGCTCGATCGGATCGTGACGTCCTGTGTCCCGCTCGATGCTGCGGCCGTCAACGATGCCATGGACCGGCTCGAGTCGTTCGGCGAGGGCATCCGCACCATCATCGTTCCCGGCTGAGATCCCACCGTCGCACGGCCCCGACCGCTCGAGGTTCTGGTTGTGGCGGTGCGCCGTTAGCTTGTCGGAGATGCGTCCCCTCCTGGCTGTGGTCGCCCTCGCCGTCGTGGCTGCCGGCTGCGCCGACGGCGAGAGCAACCCGTCCGTTACCACGGGAGGCGGTGCCACACCGACGGTCGCTCCGACAACGACCCAACCCTCGGCAGTGACGACCAGCGAGTCTCGACCGCCCACGACGGCCTCTGCACCGCCGACGACGGCTGCCACCGGCACCACGACCACGATCTCGGTGCCACTTCTCCGGCTGGACGAGCTGCAGCTCGAACTCACCGAAGTCGCCGATGGCTTCGATCAGCCGGTGTTCCTCACCTCGGCTCCCGGGGACGATCGTCTCTTCGTGGTCGACCAACCCGGTCGCATCTGGATCATCGACGGAAGCCAGATCGAGGTGTTCCTCGACATCAGCGACCGGGTGGTCTTTGGGGGGGAACAGGGTCTGCTGGGGCTTGCCTTTCCGCCCGACTACGCGGACAGCGGTGTCTTCTACGTCAACTACGTCGGGCGCTCCAACAACGGCGCTGAGACGCGGATCTCCGCCTTCTCAGGAATCGAGAGCGCCGATGCGGACAGCGAGCAGGTCTTGCTGCGCATCGACCAGCCGGCGGCGAACCACAACGGCGGCATGATCGCATTCGGTCCCGACGGCTTCCTGTGGATCGGCATGGGTGACGGAGGTGCCAGGGATGACCGCTTTGGCCATGGACAGCGGCCGGACACCCTGCTCGGTGCCATGTTGCGCATCGACGTGCGGTCGGATGGGTACGAGATCCCGCCGGACAACCCCGCCTCCGGCGAACCCGGGTATGCCCCCGAGGTGTGGGCGACGGGGCTGCGGAACCCATGGCGCTTCGCCTTCGACGGGGAGGACGTGTGGATCGCCGACGTCGGCCAGAACGCGCTCGAGGAGGTCAACCAGGTCTCCGCTGCGACTCCGGCGGTGAACTACGGCTGGCCGTTGTTCGAGGGCACGCGCTGTTATCTGTCCAACTGCGACGATTCCGGCCTGACCGCACCGGTCACCGAATACGGGCACGGCGAGGGATGCTCGGTGACGGGGGGCGTCGTATACCGGGGGAGTGCGATTCCCGAGCTCGACGGACATTATTTATTCGGCGACTTCTGTGGCGGCTGGATCCGCAGTTTCGATGCCTCGGATACGACGCACGAGCTGTTCCCGCCCGGCACGGTGGGCGGGCTCGCCTCCTTCGGGGCCGATGAAGCCGGCGAGGTCTACGTGATCAGCACCAACGGAGGGATCTTCCGCATCGACCGGTCCTGAGGGGACGTGCGGGACACGCTGGCGGCAACGGCACGCCGCACGGTATGTTCTCCGGCACATGGAACGGCATCAAAGCGACGCTGGTCCCCACATCACCGTCGTCGGCAGCATCAATCGTGACACGATCCTGCGGACCCACGCCATTCCCCGCCCTGGGGAGACGGTGCTGGGGACGTCGCTCACCACGGGGCGCGGCGGCAAGGGCGCCAATCAGGCGGTTGCCGCGGCTCGGCTGGGTTCGGCGGTGGCGCTCATCGGCCGGGTGGGGGCCGACGCCGACGGCACTTCGTACCTCGGGGCGCTCTCCGCAGAGGGGATCGACGTCGAGGGAGTGAGCGTCGATGTCGACGAGCCCACCGGTCAGGCGACTGTGATCGTCGATGACAACGCGGAGAACGCGATCGTGGTCGTCCCCGGCGCCAATGCACGACTCGATGGCGCCGAGGTGCGGGCTGCTGCGGCTGCGTTGCGCACCGCAGCGGTGACACTCGTACAACTCGAGGTGCCGATGGATGCCGTCCACGAGGCGCTGTCGCTGGCGACCGGCACGGTGATCTTGAACCCGGCGCCGTCGCGGCATATTCCGGCGCCGCTGCTCGCCCTGGTCGACATCCTCGTGCCCAACCGCGGTGAGCTCGCTCTGCTCAGCGACAGTGCTCCTGCCGCTACCGTCGACGACGTCGTTGCCCAGGCGCGCTCCATACCCGGACCGCACAGCGTCGTGGTGACGCTCGGCTCGCAGGGGGCGGTCATCGTCCGCGGCGATGAAACGCTTCATGTGGCCGCCTTTCCCGTGGAGCCCGTGGACACCACCGGAGCCGGGGACGCCTTCTGCGGCGGGCTCGCCGACGCCATCGCTCGCGGAGCGGAGCTGGAGCGGGCGGTGCGCTGGGCGGCGGCCGTCGGTGCCATCGCCACCATGCGCAGCGGTGCGCAGACTGCTCTTCCCGACCGGAAACGGGTGCTCGAAGCGGTCGGAGCCTGATGGCCCAGCAGATCGTCATCGACACCGACCCCGGTCAGGACGATGCGGTCGCCATCTTGACGGCTCTGGCGTCGCCGGAGTTGGAGGTGTTGGCGATCACCGTGGTCGCCGGCAACGTGCCGCTCGATCTCGTCGCCCGCAACGCCCTGATGATGGTGGAGCTTGCCGGACGACCCGAGATACCCGTCTACCGGGGGTGTTCGCGACCGATGGTGCGGCCGCTCGTCACCGCAGAGTACGTTCACGGGCCCACCGGGATCGATGGAGCCGACCGTCCCGAGCCGACGTTGCAGGCGCAGGATGGTCATGGAGTCGACACGCTCGTCGAGATCATCTCCACCCACGACGCCGGCTCGATAACGCTGTGCACGCTGGGTCCGCTGACCAACGTCGCCATGGCAATGGTGAAAGAGCCTGCGATCACCGAGCGCATTCAACGCATCGTGATGATGGGGGGAGGGTTCTTCGAGGGTGGCAATGTGACCCCGGCGGCCGAGTTCAACATCTACGTGGATCCGCACGCTGCCCACGTCGTGTTCACCAGCGGCGTGCCCATCGTGATGATGCCGCTCGATGTGACGCACCGCGCGCTCACCACCGACGCCAGGATCGCTGCCTTCCGCGACTTGGGCAACGCCACCGGGGTAGCCGTCGCCGGCATGCTCGACTTCTTCGACCGCTACGACGAGGACAAATACGGCACCGAGGGCGGACCGTTGCACGATCCGTGTGTCATCGCCTACCTGCTCGATCCGAACATGTTCTCGGGAAAGCACGTGCACGTCGCGGTGGAGCATGCCTCCGAGCTGACGATGGGTATGACGTCGGTCGATTGGTGGGAGGTCACGGGACGTTCACCGAATGCGCTGGTCATGAACCGCCTCGACGCCCCGGCCTTCTTCGCCCTACTCACCGAGCGCATCTCCCGGCTTCCGTGAGGCGGCCGCACGACGAGTCTGGAGGCGTTCGCGGTGTGCACTTCGGACCGCTGCCAGCGACCTGTTTCCCATTTGTCGAGCCGGGTAGATGACCAGTTGGTCGAGAGGTTGGGTCCGTCGCATCATTTGCCTTCGAGACCGACAAAAGCCCGCCTAGACGGATGGATCACTGGTACCTTGTCCGACGTATCGTGGCAAAGGGGGATCGATACAAAATGACGGCAGTGAGCGAGCCGTTGAGTAGGGAAGACATGTTCGGGCACAAGTGCAATTGTGGTGGCGAGATGGTCCGGCTCGAGGTCGACTCGCGTCTCTCGGTTCACCTGCCCGGTGACACTTCCGAATGTGCGTGGACGGCGAGTCCGCTCGACAGTTGGACGTGCACCGTGTGCGGGCGCACCGAGTTCTTTGCGAGGAATCCGGGGATCTTTCGCTGACATTTGGTGACCGGGCACACGTCCGGTTACCGAATTCTGTCCTACCCCGTCGGTACCATCGCCGGCGATGGCGGATTTGTATGTAGAAGGCTGGGCTCCGTCCTACGGGGCACCGTTCGAGCCCGATCAAGAACTGGCGGATCCAGGCAAGGTCGACGAGACCATCGAGCAGCGGACGCCGTGGACCCCTATCGATGGTGCAGACGACGACGTGGCTACTGTGGCGTTCGTCGATGGTGTCCGCCGGATCGACGCTCGGCTCGTGCTCGATGACGACGGTGGTCCCATCCCCGGCATCTGTGGTACCCACGTCGTTGGCGCGGTCATGTGGGATCGCACCGAGCGACGGTCCACGATCGGCTCTGTCCGAGTGGAGAGGATGGCGGTGTTCGGTGGTGGCAGGGCGGCGCCAATACCACTGCGCGATCCCCGGCTGGCCTATCGATCCGAAGCGGTGGCCGAGAGCGAACCGGGGGCGCTCATCCAGCGCTTCCACGGGTCGATGCGCAAAGCCGAGGCGCGGCTGTCGGAGGAGATCGCCCAGACCGGCACGTTCGTCATAGCCGATGGACCCATCAACGATTTGTCGGCCACCGAGAAGGTCGGATACATCAAGACTCATCGGGCACCGTATCTGTCCGGCGAAGCCATGCCCGTGATCGGGGCGCTGCGAGCCGGTCAGCGCACGCCGCTGTTCCTGATAGGGCAGGGCGGCGCCTTCCCCAGGTACTCGTGGTACATGCGGCTCGCCGAGCTCGCCGGGGGGCACCGTTGGACAGGTGTGGTGCGGGGCGAGGTGTCGAGCCACTTGGGGACGGAGAAGGCGATCCTCGTCGCCAACCGCACCGCCGCGTTGCTCCCGCTCGTGGCCTCGGAGCCGCACGTCGATCCCCGTGCGCCGCAGAACTTGGTGCCGATCGGGGCGCTGGAGCGAGAGCTGCGCCGCAGGATGGGTGATGCGACTCTCGTCCATCGTGCGCTACGGTCAGCCGTGATGAGCCGCCAGCCCTCAGCGACGGTGAGGCCATGACCGACGACAGTGTCTTCGCCAGGGACGGGGGTGCCTACGACGTCGGTCGGGTCCTCGGTACCCAGCACACGTCCACGCAAGAGTTCCGCGTCGTGCTCAACGAGGACGATTACCTGCAGCTCGACGATCTGGTGGTGGTGCGCACGCAGGTGCCCAAACGGGGCGAGGTGCGGACCTACGGAGTGGTGACCGAGTCGGAGGCGATCTTCGAAGGGGCCCAGTTCGAATCCGACACCCATCGAATCGCCGCCGAGGGGATACTGCCGGCGTCGAAGGTGCGTTCGGCGCAGGTCGCCGTCACCAGGGTCGATCCCGAGGTGTGGGTGTCCCCCGACCCGGGGGAGGTCGTCGAGCGGGCCACCGGTGAGCAGCGGGACAAGGCGCTCTATGTGGATGAGATGGCCCGCCCCCTGCCGGTCGGGATCGGTCGGGATGGGCGACCGGTGTACGTGGATCTGGACTTCTTCGACGGCCGCAAAGGCGGACACATGTCGATCAGTGGGATCTCCGGGGTCGCCACCAAGACCTCGTTTGCCCTCTTCTTTCTCCGGCTGCTCACCAGCAAGCCCGAGATCGTCGGGCAAGGTGCAGCCAACCTGCGCATCCTCGTGTTCAACGTCAAGGGCGAAGACCTGCTGTGGCTGGACAAACCGAATCGGTTCTTCGACGAGGAGGCGGCTGCAGCCTGGGAGCAGCTCGGCGTCGGCGCCGAGCCGTTCCCTTCGGTGTCGTTCTGGGCGCCGCCCCGACCGGGGAGCGGCGACGTGCTCGTGCCGGACACCGGTGGCCGTCACGAGGGGGTCGCCGCCTTTGTGTGGACCCCTCGTGAGTTCGTCGACGAAGGTCTACTGCGGTTTCTCTTCACCGATTCGGACGGCGCCCGCAACCAGATCCCGTTCATCGAGGAGCGCGTGCGCAGCCAGCTGCGCCGGTTCGCCGTCGACGTCGAAGGGGAGCCGGGGGCGGTCGTGCTGCGCGATCCCAGCGACGGGGTGCGTCCCGGCGAGAGGGTCGTGCCGCATCGCGGGGAGCGGGTGATCCGGGATCTCGAGTCTCTCGTTGATGCGATCCGGGAATTCGTGGACCCCGAAGACGGGGAGCCCGACTCCAAGTGGACCGGTCGTGTTCAGATCGGAACCGTCTCCGCCTTCATGCGCCGCCTCCAGGCTGCCGTGCACCGGTTGGGTCACATCGTCCGCTGCGGTGAATCGCGACGGATCGATCGCCGCCGGGCGCAGGTGACGGTCGTGGGGATCCAGTCGCTTCACGATCTCGGACAGCGGTTCGTCGTCGGCGCCCTCCTCGCCGAAACCTTCGACGAGAAGGAGATGACGGGTCAGCGCCTGCCGCTGTCGGTCATCGTTCTCGACGAGCTCAACAAGTACGCCCCGCGAGAGGGCACCAGCGCCCTCAAGGACATGCTCGTCGACATCGCGCAGCGCGGTCGATCGCTGGGAGTGCTGCTCGTCGGGGCACAGCAGACCGCATCGCGCGTGGCGCCGGAGGTGATGGAGAACGCCGCCATCAGGGTGGCCGGCCGGCTCGACGCCGCCGAGGCGGAGCGTGCGGAGTACGGGTGGATGCTTCCCTCCACCCGGGCGCGTGCCCGGCTGCTCAAGCCGGGCACCATGGTGCTCAACCAGCCGTCGATTCCGGTGCCGCTCGTCCTGCAGTTCCCGTTCCCACCGTGGGCCACTCGGCGCGAAGAGGTCGACAGTGGCGCCGAGGACCCGTTCGCCGATCTGTGAGAGCGCTACACACCTCCGATTGGCATGTCGGCAAGCGGATCGGCCGGTACGACCGTTCCGAGGAGTATGCGGCTGCGATCGACGAGGTCGTTGCCATCGCCGATGAAGCTGGAGTCGATCTCGTGCTGCATTCCGGCGACGTGTTCGACCGTCCGATTCCTCCGATCGATGCACTCAACATCGCCCTCGAGGGTCTGGTACGGCTCAGCGACGGGGGGCGGCGCCCGGTTGTTGTGATCGCCGGGAATCACGACTCCGCCGGATTCTTCGAAGCGCTGGCGCCGTTCTTGCGCCCGCAGAACATCCATCTGGTCGGTGACATCAAGCGGCCCGACGATGGCGGGGTCATCGAGCTGACCACCCCATCCGGTCGCGCGGTGGTGAGCTGCTTCCCATTCCTCCGGGAGGGTCGCGCCTTCCACGCTTGGGAGCCGGTCGACGAGCACTACAAGAAGTATGCCCAGCGGCTCATCGGCATCTCCGAGGCCTACAGCACCCACGCCACCGAGGTGGCCGGGGCCGATGCGGTGACCTTCCTCGTTGCGCATTTTCTGGTCGGAGGCGCGAAGGTGCACGGCCACGGCGCTCCACGAGGGGAGCGGGAGCTCCACATGGGCGAGGCATACGCCACCACGGCCGCCGCCGTCCCCGCCGGGCCGCAGTACGTCGCACTCGGCCACATCCATGCACCACAGCGAGTGCCCGGGGCGAAGGTACCGGCAGAATACGCCGGCTCCCTGCTCGAGCTCGACTTCGGTGAGGCCGGCGAGGAGAAACGGGTGGTGATAGTCGACGTGGAGCCGGGTCGACCGGCCGTGGTGGACTCGGTCCCGCTCGCCGCAGGCCGTCGACTCGTGCGAGCCAGAGGCACCTGGCAGGAGCTTCTCGTGCGCGACGACCTCCGTGAGGCCTATCTGGATCTCGTCGTCGAGACAGCAGGTCCGGATCCCTCCCTCGCGGAGCGGAGCCGGGAGGAGTTCGAGTACCTGGTCAAGGTGCAGGCCGACTACCCGCGAGCAGAGAACGAGGCCCCGGGACGGGAGGGCCGCTCTCTCGACGAGCTGTATGCATTGTTTCACGTGCACCGCCACGGTGTGGCTCCCGACGATGACGTGGCGGCGGCATTCCGCAAGGTGATGGAGGAGGCCGGCTATGCGGCCTCTTGAGCTGCAACTCCGCAACTTTCGTTCGTACGCGGGCGGCGACACCAGCTTCGATTTTCGTGATCGGCGGCTGGTGGGCGTCGTCGGTCCGATCGGCTCCGGCAAGTCCTCTCTGCTCGATGCGATCGCTTTCGCCCTCTACGGCAAGACGCCTACATCGGGCAGCAACCGCAAGTCCCTCATCAATCAGCGCAGTGATCACATGGCCGTGAAG
This sequence comes from Acidimicrobiia bacterium, assembly GCA_041608535.1. Lineage (GTDB taxonomy): Bacteria > Actinomycetota > Acidimicrobiia > Spongiisociales > UBA5794 > JBFISM01. Next base: position 15,124 of record JBFISM010000018.1, on the reverse strand, counting down.
CTGCGGTTCGCCGTCGATGACGAGGTGTGGGAGGTAGTGCGTTCGCTGCGTCGCAAAGGTGCGGCGCAGCATGCCCTGTACCGGTTTGCCGCCGACGAGCCGGCACCGGAGCCGTCGGTAACCGACGGCTCCGGGCCCGAGATCATCGAGAAGATCACCCAGGATGCGGCGGTCAACGAGAAGATCGTCGAGCTCCTCGGCCTCGACTACGACGCCTTCGGTCGGTCGGTCATGCTTGCGCAGAACCGCTTCTCGGAGTTTCTCAGCGCCGGAGCTGCACAGCGCGACACGGTGCTCAAGGGAGTGTTCGGTCACGACCGCATCGATCTGATGCGCGATCGCGCCAAGGAGCTGCTGGATGAGACGCGTTCGGCTCTCGAGAAGGTCGCGTTGCGCACCGAACAGCTCGATGCGGTGGCAGCCCGGTTGCGCGATGCGGAGGAGAGCCGCACGATGGCGGCGCAACGGATGGCGACGCTCACCGAGGCCCGGCCTCGGTTGGAGGAGATCGGCAAGACGCTCGACGAGTGCGCCGCGGAAGTCGCTGTGGCGAGCACCCGACTTGCCGAGCTGACCGAGATCGAAGCCGGACTTCCACCACAGCGGCAGGTCGAGCAGCTGGTCACCGCTGCTGCCGACGCAGCCGCACATCGCAACCGGCTCGCCGACGCTATGGACAGGGCGGGTGCGGAGCTGGCGGCCACCGACACCGAGCTTGGTGCGCTGGTCGACGCCGGCGAGGATGCGATCATCGACAAGGCCGCTGCGCTGGTTGCTCAACGAACTCATCAGCTCACCGAGATCGAAGGCGTACGACAACAGCTCCACGATCTGGCCGGTGAGCTGGGCCTGATGAGCAAGAGGCAGCAGGAGCTGGAGACGGCTCTGGATGACGCCACGAGTCGCACCGAAACCGCAACGGTGGCGGTCGGCGCCGCCACCGAAGCGCTGCATCTTGCTCGGGAGCATCTTGCAATGGCCCAGCGCAGCGACATGGCCCATGCGCTGCGAACCACGCTCGAAGCAGGTGCGGCATGTCCCGTGTGCGAGCAAACCGTGGTCACGCTGCCGGGGACAATGCGCTCGGTGGCGCTGGATGAAGCGCAGGTTGCCGTAGAGCAGGCATCGGTGCGTCGCACTGCTGCCGAGGAGGAGAAGACTGCAGCCATCGCAGAGTCGAGCCGCCTCACGGCGGCGCTGCAGAGCCATTCCGTCAAGCTGGATGAGACCCGGCAGCGGCAGGCGACGCTGGAGACGGCCCTCCAGCAGCGTTCCAGAGATCTCACCAGCGTGACGGACGAGCTGGAGTCATTGCTCGGCGCCGGCGATCCCGAGGTTCTGCTGCACGACAGGCGGAAGCGACGCGCTGATCTCGTTCACGTGATACAAGAACGGAAGCAGGCGCTGGAGCGGGTCCGTCGCGAGCACGAGCAAACCGTGCGGGAGGCGCAGACCGTCGATCGCGAGTTGTCCGGTCTGATGACGCTGCTGGCCGCGACCAGCGGGCGTTTGGGAGAGCCGATCACCTTGGATCGGGACGATCCGGTGCAGGTGGCAGATACTGCGGCGGCATTGCGGAGCACCCTGGGTGGCGAGATCGAGCAGCTCCGCACCCGCATTTCCTCGGCCGAATCAGCGCAAGAAGCGGCGGTGCAGGCTCGCGATGCACTGCTCGACGAGCTGGGTCTGGACCGGCCCATCGCCGAGGAGATGGCATCGGTCGAGGCCACGCTCGAGCATCTCGATAGAGACATCGCTCGCGACAAGGCGGAGGTGGCCGGTGCCGAGCAGCTCCTCGCAGAGAAGGCCGGGCACGAGCGCCAGATCGAGGTCTATGGCCGGCTCGTGACCGACCTGAAGAACTCCGAGTTCATCAGGTTCCTGCTCGACGAAGAGCGATCCCGCCTCGCCATCTTGGGGAGCGCGCACTTTCTCAGACTGTCGTCGGGGAGATACGCCTTCAGCGAGGACGGTGAATTCTCCATCGTCGATCTCACCTCCGCCGATGCAGTGCGCAAGGCATCGAGTCTGTCCGGAGGGGAGACCTTCCTGGCGTCGTTGGCGTTGGCGCTGGCGCTCGCCGAGATGGTGGCGCGCACCGGCGGCCGGCTCGACGCGTTCTTCCTCGACGAGGGCTTTGGGTCGCTCGATCCGGAGCACCTGGATCTGGCGATGGAGGGCATAGAAGCCCTGGTGGCCGACAACCAGGACCGGCTGGTGGTGGTCGTCAGTCACGTGCCGGAGCTGCGACACCGCATCGATGATCAGATCCAGCTCGATCGCGATGGTCTCACCGGCGATACGCGGGTCGTGCGCGGCTGATCCGGGTCGTCGCGATCCGGCGGCGGTGAGGAATACCCGGCACAGCTGGTACGTTGCCCGAACCGAACATGAACCAAGACCTACATATCGTGGCGTATGCCGGAAGTATCCGTACCGGCTCCATGCACGGGGCGGTGCTCGACATCGCCCTGAAGGAAGTCGAGGGTTTCTCGGACGTCACCGTCGACCGTATCGATCTCGCCCAGTACCCGTTGCCCTTGTACAACGCTGATGATCAGAAGGCCTACGGCATCCCCGATGCGGTGTGGCGCATCCAAGAGCGCATCGAGCCTGCGCATGGCGTGCTGATCGCGTCGCCCGAGTACAACGGGGGTTACACCCCACTGTTCAAGAACACCCTGGACTGGTTGTCGCGGACCGACAAGACGCTGTTTCAAGGACGGCTCGTCGGGTTGATCACCGCGTCCAACGGACGGCGCGGGGGGTCCAACGGGGCCCGACAGATGGCAGAGCTCTTCGGCTACATGAGCGTCGCCGTACACCAGCCGACGTTCTCCATACCCCACGCCGGCGAGCGGCTGGAGGAGGGCGAGATCCCCGGTCTCGGCGGGTGGCTGGAGAGTTACGTGGCTGCGGCTCGGTGTTTCACCGGCGGCGATCCGCCCGGCTGAATCCACACGGTCACTTCAGCAGCAAACTCTCGATGCGGCGTGCTGCGATGGCGACGCCGGTCAGTCCCATGGCGCCGAGATACGCAACGTGCCCCAGCACACTCCAGTCGAACACGCCGAGGGTGAGCGCCCTGATCAGATCGACCCCGTGATACAGAGGCGAGAGCCTCGCCACCGTTTGCAGCCATCCCGGGTACACGCTGAGCGGATAGAACGTCGCCGAGAACAAGAACAGCGGCAGGGTGACGAGGTTGACGATGTCGAAGTCCTGCCACGACTTCATGTAAGTCGTGGTGGCCATGCCGACGGCGGCGAAGGCGAATCCGATCAGCAAGGCACCAGGAACCGCAAGCAACCCCCACAGTGAAGGCATGAGGCCCATCACCAGCATCACGCCGAGGAAGGCAATCGCATAGAGGCCGCCGCGAAACAACGACCACGCGATCTCGCCGACGGCGACGTCGCTGGGGCCCATGGGCGTGGCGAGCATCCCGTCGTACGTCTTGGCGTGGCGCAGCTTGAAGAAGATGTTCATGGTCGACTCGAAGACGGCACCGTTCATCGCCGAGGCCGCCAGCAGCGCCGGCGCCACATACTCGGCGTACGTCACCGGGTCTCCGCCTCCCGTGGTGACGTCGCCCACGAGCTGCCCGATGCCCACGCCGATCGCAAACAGATAGAACACCGGCTCGAAGAAGCCCGAGAAGAGGATCACCCAGATCCGGCGGTACACCAGCACGTTGCGCTCGATGAGGTAGCGGCTCCGTCGGGCGGTGAGCAACGGGGGAGGCGTGATGCGACCGATGAGCGTCGGGGACGTCATTTGGTGAGGCGCTTCGTGAAGGTGCGAATCGCCAGCCATGCGCCGACGCCGATGAGAGCCACCAGGTAGGCAGTGTGCAGCGACGGCTGCCACGCCGAGGCGACGCCGAGTGCGGCTGATCTCGTGAGCTCGACACCATGCCACAGCGGTGTGATGTAGGCCACGGGCTGCAGCCAGCCGGGGAGCTGACCAATCGGGAAGAACGTGCCGGAGAACAGGAACATCGGAATCACGGCGAAACGGAACATCGAGCTCAGGCCGTATACGTTCTCGAGCTGCGCCGTGTATGCGGTCACCAGCGTGGCGAACACGAGACCGGTGAGAATCGCCGGGAGCTGTACACGGAGCGCCGCGGCGGGTGTGGCCGCACCGAACATCGTCATGACGAGAGCGAACACGATGGTGGTCATGGCCACCCGAATCGTTGCCCACGCAAAGTGTCCGAGGACGAGGTCAAGAGGGCGGAGCGGCGTCGACAGCGCAGCCTCGTAGGTCTTGATCCACTTCATGCGTGCCATGACCGGATATGAGGAGTCCACTGTGGCGATCTGCATTGCCGTGGCGGCGAGCAGCCCCGGGGCCAGGTACGTGACGTAGGCGATGTCGCCGACGGTGGCCGTCCCGGCGCCCCGATCGACCAGCGTGCCCAGCCCGACTCCGAGCGCTGCCAGATAGAGCACCGGATTGAGGAACGTCGTGATTGCGCTGCCGCGCCAGGTACGTAGATACGCCCGGGCCTCGGTCTCCATGTACCGGATTGCGGCCGGGGTCGCCATCAGTCGATCAACATCCTTCCGGTGAGGCGGAGGAACACGTCCTCGAGAGTGCTGCGCCGTACGAGGACCGATTCGGGAAACACTCCCCGCTCGTGAACAGCAGCTACTGCTGTGTCACCGTCGTCGGTGTACAGGAGAACCCGATCGGGAAGCTCTTCGACTCGTTTGGCAACCCCGTCCAGCTTGTCGACCGTGGTCTCTAGGGCTCCGCCGGCGAAGCGCAGCTCCACCACCTCGCGTGTTGAATGGGCTGCAATGAGTTGCCCGGGAGATCCCTCGGCCACGATCGCCCCCTTGTCCATGACGACGAGCCGATCGCAGAGCTGCTCGGCCTCATCCATGTAGTGCGTGGTGATGATGAGGGTGACGCCTTCTCTCTTGAGCCGGTAGAGCCGGTCCCACAGCAGATGCCGGGCTTGCGGGTCGAGGCCGGTGGTCGGCTCGTCGAGGAGGATCAGATCCGGGTCGTTGATGAGCGACCGGGCGATGGTGAGGCGGCGCTTCATCCCCCCGGAGAGCGCCTCGACCTTGCTCGTGCGCCGTTCCGTCAGCTGGGCGAAGCCGAGCAGTTCGTCGATGCGGGGTCGCAGTTCCCGGCGCGGCAAGTCGAAGTAGCGCCCGTAGATGAGCAGGTTCTCCTCAACGGGAAGCTCGTTGTCGAGGTTGTCTTCCTGCGGGACGACACCGAGACGGGCGCGGATCGCCGGGCCGTCGCGGGCCGGGTCCATACCGAACACTCGCAGTGATCCCTCCGTGACCGGCGACACAGCACCGATCATCCGCATCGTGGAGCTCTTCCCCGCGCCGTTCGGGCCGAGAAACCCGAACGCTTCGCCCTCGTTGACGACGAAATCCACACTGTCGACGGCGGTGAACGTGCCGAATCGCTTGGTCAGATTGGAGGCTGCAACGAGGGCCGATGTCATGGCGGCGAACACTACCCGGGGCCCTGTGTCGACCGGCCAGAAGGTCGCCAGGACCGCCGACCACGGCAACATCGACAATAATGCCCATCCGTTGTCCGGCTTCGATCCGTCGGAACCGGTCTTGGAGGCTGCATGAAAGCGATCATCGTCGGCGCCGGTGGCACCACGCGCGAGCTGTTGCGTCGCCTCGGCGAGCTGTGGGAAGTCACTGTCATCGACACCGATGAGGAGAACTTCGAAGCAGCCGCCGGCATCCGGGAGTTCGAGAAGATGGTTGGTGACGGTTCGAGCGTGCTCGTGTTGAAGCGGGCGGGTCTCGAGGATGCCGATGCGCTCGTGGCCGCATCGCTCGACGACGATCTCAACCTCGAGGCGATCCGCATCGCTCAGGAAGCCGGGCTGCTGCGGATCTTGGGAGTCGCTGCCGATCCGGAGCGCCTGCCCGACTACCGCGCGCTCGGGATCAACGCCTACGCACCCAACCGCCTCACCGCACGCCACCTGGAAGTCGAGATGGAACCGCGCCGGGTGGCATCGACCGGCTTCGCTCACGGCAAAGCCGAGGCCATCGAGTTCGTGGTATCTCCCGATTCCCCGGTTCGGGGGAAGAAGCTGCGGCAGTTGCATTCGAACACATGGGTCATCGCCGCAGTCTTGCGAGGCAACGACCTCATCATCCCGCACGGGTCGACAGAGCTGCTCGCCGGAGATCGGGTCACGGTGGTCGGCGCCGCCGCCGACTACGCCAGCATCGTCGAAACGTTCACGTCGGGTGAATCGAGTTTCCCGCTCATGTACGGACGCAAGGTCGCCGTCGTGCTCGACTCCGAGGACGACTTGGCGACGGCCGTGGCCGAGGCGACCAGCTTGGTCCGCAACTCGAAGGCGGAGCAGCTCATGGTGGTGCACCGCAACCTGGAGAAGGAGCGCGATCCGGGGAAGGCAGAGGAGATCGCGGCGCTGCTCGAGGAGCTCGAAGACACCGTCGAGGGTATCGAGGTCGATCTCCGCCCCACCGACAACGGGAATTTCGGTCAAGCGCTGATCGCACTGTCCGCCGAGGAGAGCATCGGCGTCATCGCCTTGCAGGCGCCCGGTGGAGGGGACCTCATGCGGCGGTGGACCGCCACCAGGCTGATCAACACCTACGGCAAGGCGCACCGACCGCTCCTGCTGTGCCGCGGACGCCACCCGTACTCCGGCATTCTCGTTCCCGCACGACGCACCGTGTCGGGAGAGACGGCCGGTAGAGCTGCGATCGATCTGGCGGGATCGTCGTCGGCCACCCTGGTCGGGGTCTCGGTGGTGCCCCCGACCTTCGTTGCTACGGGCGACAGTGTGGAAGATGCCCGGTACGCCGCTGCCTGGTTGCGGGAAGAAGCGGCCGTGCAAGGCGTCCAGGTACGGCGTCGGGTGCGGCGGGGCAACCCGGTGCGCATCATCGAGGAAATGGCCGCATCGACGAGCCTGCTCGTCCTGACCACACCCGATCTGCCGCTGTCGCCGTGGCGGCTCGGGATCGCCGGCCATCTGCTGCGTCGCGTGGACAGCTCCGTCCTGCTCGTGCCCCCGCGAGAGTGATGGCCGTGGTGATGCTCGCAACCCTCCAACCTGTGCTGGCGGCCGCCGAGGGATCGGCGGACATCCTTCCCAGCGCGACGAGCCTCATCCTCATCGGGATCGGGGCCTTCACGCTGCCCTTGCTGGCCAGGCGGTTCGGTTTGCCGGCGGTCGTGCTGGAGATCCTGTTCGGTCTGGCGCTGGGTCCCGAGGTCTTCCAGCTCGTCCGAGAGGGCACCGCCGACTTCGAATTCATCGAGTTGCTTGCCGAGCTCGGGCTGCTGCTGCTGATGTTCCTCGCCGGTTTCGAAGTGGACTTCGAGCGTCTGGAACGCCAGGGAGCCGGACCCATAGTCACGGGTCTCGCAGTCTTCCTCCTCATCCTCGTGGCGGCATGGTTCGGCTTCGGCTTGCTGTCCCCGGAGTCCGTGAATCAGCGGATCTTCCTCACCTTGCTCACCTCTGCGGCCTCGCTGGGCATCATCATCCCCGCCCTCCGCTCGACCGGGCGCACCTCGACCCGGCTGGGGCAGATCACGCTCGTCACGGGCGTGCTTGCCGAGTTTCTCAGCGCCGCGGCCATCGTCATCTTCGGGGTGGTGGTCTTGAACGGTTTTGGCTGGGAGTTGCTCAGGGTGCCGGCCTTGTTCGCCATCCTCGCCGCGGTCTTGTTCGTCGTGCGCCGGGTGGCCTGGTGGTATCCGGAGCGCTTCGATCGTCTCTTTGCGGAGCACGATCCTGACGAGATCGGGATTCGGGCGAGCCTGGCCCTGCTGCTCGTCTTCGTCGGGCTCTCGGAGGCGCTCCAGGTCGAACCGATCCTTGGAGCGTTCCTCGCCGGTGCGATGTTCGCCTTCGTGTTTCGCGATACCGGCGACCTCGAAGCCAAGCTCGGCGGATTCTCCTACGGCTTCTTCATCCCCGTGTTCTTCATCTCGGTGGGAGTGCGCTTTCCGTTGTCTGCTCTCGCCGACACGAGCGTGCTCACCAAGGCACTCCTCCTCATCCTCATCGCCGTTGCCATCAAGATCGGACCGGCCCTGATGCTGCAGATCCGCGGGCTGTCGCTGCGGGAATCGCTGGCGTCGGGTGTTCTCCTCGCCGGGCAGCTGAGCGTGATCATCGCCCTGGCGGCATACGGCCGGCAGGATCTCGGCGTCATCGACGAGGGTCTCGAAGCAGGGGCGATCCTGCTCGTCGGCGTCACAGCGATATTCTCTCCGATCGTGTTCAGGATGCTGGCGCCGCCTCTCGCCGACGAGGAACCGGCGGAGCCGAGCCGGACCCAGGAGGAAGACCTGATCGGATAGCGCGATCCGGCCGGGTCACCCAGCTGGGTCGGGTACCAGTGATTCCTCACGTCGCAAGGTGGCGAACGAGAATGCGCTCAGCGCGATCACGACGGCAAAACCCGCCAGCGCCAGAACGACAGAGATGGCGACGTGCTCGCTCGGGGACTGGATAAGGGTCGATTCGACGCCCTCCGGCCAAGGCCAGAGCACTCGGATCGATCCGATCATGAGCCCGATCAACGCAGCCATGACGAGATCATGGGCGCGCTCCAGCGCAAGATGGAGGATCTGCGAGAACAAAGCGAGGCCGACCACCGCACCCGCCGTGAACACCGCCAACGTGACCACGTCTCGATCGGTCACGGCACCGAGGACCGGGCCGTACATCCCCATGATCACCAGCAGGAACGAACCGCTGATACCCGGGAGGATCATGGCGCAGATGGCGATAGCACCGGAGACGAAGAAGACAGGAAGAGCCGCAGAGTTCGCTTGCGCAACGGTCTCCGCCGTTGTCGTCTCCCGTACTCCGAGCAGGGCAAACGTGACCACCGTCGACGCGGCGATCAGCGTCAGCACTCTCCAATCCGGGGCGATGAGGAGACGCCAGGCAATCGTCGTCGATCCAGCCACGAGACCGAGGAACAACGCCGCCATCTGGACTGGGGATTCCTCCAGCCGGGACTCCAACACGTGACTCAACGTGACCACGGCGAGACCGATCCCCGCTGCCAGTGGCAGCACGAGCGCCCACTCCACCTTGCGCAGCCACGCCACCGCCTCGCTGCGGTGGCCACGGATCGTCTCGCCGATCGCCGAGCTGCCCGCTCGGATCGACGCAACGAGCCGGCGATAGATCCCCAGGGCGAGTGCGATCGTGCCCCCGGAGACGCCGGGAACGATGTCGGCGGCTCCCATGAAGAAGCCACGCATGATGTTCCAAGGGACTCGGCGCATCGCGGCGATGGTAGTTGCCGGTCTAGTTTGTCGAACGTTCGGTCGAACCTGGAGGTCGGGATGCGAGCCGTCGTGCAGCGGGTGGAACGGGGAGCTGTGTCTGTCTCCGGGCGGACCGTCGGTGCCATCGGTGCGGGTCTCGTCGTTCTCGTCGGTGTTGCTCACAGCGATACCCACGACGACGCCCGCACGCTCGCCGCCAAGCTGCTCGGCCTCCGCATCTTCCCTGATGCCGCCGGGAGGATGAACCGCTCCATCGTCGAGTCCGGCGGCGAGGTGCTCGTGGTGAGCCAGTTCACGCTCCTCGCCGATGTGCGGCGGGGACGGCGTCCGTCGTTCACCGCTGCCGCCGACCCGGAGGTGGCCGTGCCCGTGATAGACACGGTCGTGGCGACCCTCGAAGAGGGAGGGGTGACGGTCGCCACGGGCGAGTTCGGGGCGATGATGAGCGTCGACATCCTCAACGATGGGCCGGTGACCATCGTGATCGACGTGATCGATGGCAGGGTGGCGTGACCGGCCGGTGCAGGTGCGGACGTCAGCCGGGCTGGGATTCGAGCCACGCAGCTCCGACGGTGCACACGTCTGAGAAGAGACAGCTCCTACAGCTCGAGGACGGGATTGCGGGAAAGGCACTGCCGGTTGCCAGAGCGGCGAGTTCGGCAAGCCGAGTGCGTGCCGCCGACAGACGTTCGGCCGTCATCTCGATGGTGTGTTCCTCGACCGGGTCGACGCCGAGATAGGCAAAGGTGAGGACGATGCGCTCGGGTCGCTGGATGGACATCGCCCCGTCCGCAGCAGCAACCGCATACGCCTCGAGTTGCACTGTGGCCGCAGGGTCGTGCGCCGGCCGGCCGGATTTGTAGTCGACGATCTCCCACATCCCGGGCTCGGGCTCGAAGACCGCGTCCACCCGTCCTCGGATCCGCACCCCGCCGACGTCAATGTCGATTGGTGCTTCGATCAGGATCGGTCGTTGCTCGGCGAACCGCGACGCCTTGAAGACCGCCACCGGATCGACCGAACTCGTCTCCTCCACTCTTTCGGCAACGGCCGGAGCATCGATTTCGAGGTCGCCAAATGACGCTATCCCGCGATGGTGCAGCTCGATCGTGCGGTGGATGACCGTGCCTCGCCGCAGCGAAGACGACGGACGGCGGGGTAGTGGGTCGATCTCGGACCAGAAGAAGCGGCGCGGGCAGGACGCCAGAATGGTGAGCCCGGTCACCGAGGTCCGGAGCCCACGCACCGGCTCGGTAGGCGGAGGCGGCGGCAGTCCGTCGAGCATCAATTCCAGCTGGGAGCGATGGGAGGTGAAGGCCGCCGTGTCCGGTGCCGTGCGCTCCGGCCAGGCTGGGTCGTCGATCGTTGCCATGACCGCCTCCTGCCATCCTCCCACGAAGAACGGATCGGGGGTGGTGCCAGCGGCGGTGCGAAAGCCCGGCCGTTCCCCGGGCTCCTCGGCCCATTGCACCGTGCGGACCCCTTCCACCGATCGAGCGATGTCGAGATAGGGGCTCGGCTCACGGGGACGCTCCACTGCTCCGGCCCACATGGCTCCGGTCATGTTCAGCCTGTGGCGCGCTCGGGTGACGGCGACGTACGCGGTGCGATATTCCTGGTTGCGATGCCGCATCCGCATCCAATCCGTGCGGGCCTTCCCTTCCGGGGGGAGCGCTGTGTAGGTGTCCTGATCGAGTCGCAACTCGAACGGGAGCCAGCGTGCTCGTGTCTCCGGCCGGTCGAAAGCTCTCGAATCAGCCGGAAACACCTTGGCGGCGAGAGCAGGGATGAAGACCGTGTCCCATTCGAGACCCTTGCTGCGGTGGACGGTCAGGAGCGACACTGCGTTCTCCGATCCAATCCGGGCGGTGTCCAGCTCTTGTGCCGTCGGTTCGTCCTCCAGCAGATCGAGGTAGTCGAGGAAGGCGGCGAGCGACGGACGTCCCGTCAACGGGCTCCACGTCTCGGTGAGGTCGATGAGCCGGTACAGGTTGAGCCGCGCCGTCAGTGCCTGGTTGGGTTCCATGGCTTCGATCTCCGCCCAGCCGTCGATCTCGTCGATCACGCTGCGCACTATCTCGGACAGCGTCAGGGTCTGCGCGTTGCGGAGCAGCGTGCCATATGTGTCGCAGAACGACTCGAGCCGCCGCCGGGCGAGCGGCGAGAGACCCGCGACAGCATCGAGATGGTGGATCGCTTCGAGCATCGGGTACCCGAGCTCGTCGCCGGTGTCGCCGCTGCGGCGGACGCCACGCACCCACTCCGCCAGTGGTGCGAAGTCACCCAATCCCAACCGGTAGCGACCGCCCAGCAGGATCCGAGCGAGGCTGGCGCCATCGTCGGGCCGGGCGAGGATCGAGAGCCAGGCATGTACGTCGGCCACCTCGGGGACGTCGAGCAAGCCGCCGAGTGCGGCGATCTCGTATGGCACCCCGGCCGCACGCAGCGCATCACTGACCACGGCCATCGAGCTGTTTCTACGAAACAGGATGGCCATGTCCCGCCATGCCAGGTCCTCTTCTTCGGCGAGCCGCTGGATCTCCTGGGCGATCCAGCCGGCTTCTTCGGTCCCGGTTCGGAACCAGCCGACGGCCACGTCGCCTGCCCCGGCGATGGGGTCCGGTTGGAGTCGACGACCGCGTTCGGCGGCTTCGACCTCGATCTCGAGGCGGATGGCGTTGGCCACTCCCAGGATGGTGCGATCGGAGCGGCGGTTCACTGTGAGCGGCAGCGTCGGCGCCGGCAACCCGGCTGGGGTGGGGAAGTGGCTCGGGAAGCCGGCAAAGTTCTCCAACGAGGCGCCGCGCCACTCGTAGATGGTCTGGTCGGCGTCACCGACTGCGGTCATCGGGAAGCCTGCTCCAAAGATCATGCGTAGGAGCTCGCGCTGGGCCGGGTCCGTGTCCTGGTACTCGTCGAGTATCACGATGCGGTAACGGTTGCGGATCCGCGCCGCCACCTCGGGGTGGCCGGTCACGAGCTCGTGAGCCCTCATGATGAGGTCGCTGTAGTCGACGACTCCGAGTTCGCGTTTTCGTTGCTCGTAGTTGGCGAGGACGACAGCGAGTTCGAGGCGTTGTGCATGCTGCTCGCCACCGGCGGCACCGTCGATGGCCAGCAGGGTGTCTATGGGGACGAGGTTCTCCGCCAGCTGTGCGCGCAGGTTGGCTGCATCGTCGAGACGCTGTTTTGCCTTGGTCATGTCGATGTGTCGGAAAGGCGCCGAGCCAACACTGTCCACGAGCAACTGGCGCACATAGCCGGGTCCGACCACCGCAAGGTCTCGTTCAACTCCGATCATGGCGCCGAACTCGCTCAGCATCCGGAGCCCGAAGCCGTGGTAGGTGGTCACATCGATCTCCCGGCCATCGGCGATGAGATCGGGAAGCTCGAGACGGATGCGGTCGGACAGCTCGGCTGACGCCTTGTTGGTGAACGTCATCGCAAGTGTCTCTTCCGGCGCCACGCCATGGTTGTGAATGAGCGACACCAATCTGGCCACCACGGTCGTCGTCTTCCCGGTCCCGGCTCCGGCGGCGATGCGGAGCGGCTCCAGTGGGTGGTCGACGATCGCACGTTGCTCGGCGGTGAGCTGGAGTTGGGCGATGGTCATGCCACGAACCCCTCGGCGCCACGGGGCAGCGCCGGGCACGATCGCCGTACCGGGCACCGCTCACAGTGCTCTCCGGGCTGCGGATCCCACCGATCGGCGTTCATCGCCGCCGCGATCTCGTCGAGCCGCTCGTGAACCAGCGGTAGCTGAGCGGGGTCGAAGCTGCGTGTCGTCATGCTCTTCTTGTCGGCGCTGTGATACAGGTACCAGTACTCGGCACCGACCGGCGTACCCAGCGAAGCGAGGTGCGGATCCAGCACCCCGGCGTGCGCATAGAGTCCGAGCTGAAGTGAGGCACCGGCCTCGGCGATGCTCATCGGTGCCGAGCTGGTCTTGTAGTCGACGATCGTGAGCTTGCCGCCCCCGTGGTCGATGACGGCATCGATCACGCCTCGCCAGCGTTGCCCCCCGATGTCGATGTCGAACGAATGTTCCGCGGCGACGATGCGACCCCGGGTGGGTCGCTTCTCGAGGTAGGCGTCGAGGGTGCTGACGGCGCGGTCCCACCACGCGGTGTCGAACGGCGGTCCCCCGAAGTCCGCACCGTTGAACTGGAGAGTGAGCTGTTCCATCACGACGCTGCGAGCCGGCAGTGGATCGCCGCCGGGCATCGCCTCGTGGGTGGCGGCCTCCAGCACGCCGTGGATCAGACGCCCGAAGACGAGATGGTTCGTGTCTCCCTGTCCGATTCCGAGACGCCGTTCCATGGCGTACCGGCGAGGGCAGCGGTCATAAGCGTCTGCTCGAGTGGCCGACAGCGCGGCGTGGGGATCGGCCAGACCGGTGTCCGCGCCACGGGACGCCACGCCGGCGAACGACGTGATGCTTCGCAGGTTCCAGGCCGGGCCCCGTCCCAGCACGTCGAGTGCCGCCAACCGCTCGCCGGGAGGACGCACCGGGTCACCGAACACGCGGCGCAGCACCGCTTCGGCCTCTGCCGGCGTCACCGGAGGGTGGGGCTCATCGAGCGACGTTGCGGCATCTGCGACCGTTGTGGTGCCGGCGATGAGCGGCAGGAAGCGAGACGGGGCGCCTTGGCCGAGTTCGAACCCGGTGCTCGTCGCCGTCCACACGACTCTGCGTCGGGCCCTGGTCATGGCCGTGTAGGCGAGCCGGCGCTCTTCTTGAAGGCGAAACCGTGCATAGCCCGCGGGATCGCGCGGCACATCGGGGAGCAGGTGACGCACCCCGAGGAGTGAGTCGCGCACTCGCAGGTCGGGGAGCACACCGTCCACGGCGTCGGCGATGAACACGTAGTCGAACTCGAGCCCCTTGGCCTGGTGCATGGTGGTCACCGTGAGGCGGTCGGCGTCGTCCGGCTCATAGCTGAGGAGCGGGCGAGCTTCGAAATCGGCGTCCAGCAACAGCTTCCGGTAGTCCGTCAGCGTGGCTGCGGGATTGCGTTCGTTCCAGCGGCCGATGACTTGGGTCAACGACGTCCAGGCGGATCGCTCATCACGCCGGTCCGGGTTCTCGACGATGTCACCCATGCGAGCTGCGGTGAGCCACACCGTCCACAGACCTTCGATGCCGGGGAGGGTCGTTGCCCAGCTGTCGTCGGCGAGCAACCCAGCCAGTGAGGCCATGCCGGGTTTGTCGAGCACGGAAATGGTGTGCGCCCAGGAGTGGCCCTCGCTGCGTTTCGTCCGTTCCAGCGTGCGCACCTCGCCAAGCCCGAGTCCGACCCAAGGTCCGACGAGAAGGGACCGCACGGCTCGGTCCTGCTCGATGCCGTGGCCGGATGCTGCAGCCACGGCGTCGAGCACGAAGCGAACGGTGGGATTCTCGATGAGGCGGTCGGTCGGGGTGTCATGTGCGATGTGGCGCCGTTGCAGGACGCGGGACAGCTCGGCGACGAACCTTCGCGAGCTGCGGACGAACACGGCGATGGACCCGTATGGCGTGTGCTCGAGCAGATGGATCCGCTCGATCTCGGCAGCGATCCATTCCGCTTCGGCGGTCTGCTGGTCGAAGACGTGGACCGAGACCTCGCCATCGCCGCTCGCCGGCTCGACCGGGCCCGCCGCACCCGGGACTTCGGAAGACGTGATGCGCTCGGCGGCGGCGAGGATCCGCTTCGGGGTCCGAAACGACGTGGTGAGGACGATGCGAATGGCGTCCGGACCGCCGGGGAGACCCATATCTGCTGCGAAAGAGGCCACGTTGGCCACCCGGGCGCCCCGGAAGCTGTAGATCGATTGATACGGGTCGGCCGCCGCA
>JBFISM010000017.1:0-36941 GCA_041608535.1 Acidimicrobiia bacterium | reverse complement strand
CGTTCTACCTGGAGAACGTGCTCGGGTATGAGCCGCGCGAAGTCGGACTCCTGCTCGCAGCAGTACCGGTGACGTTGGGCATCGTCGCACCGCTCAGCGGTGCTCTGTCGGACCGGATCGGGCAGCGGCCGGTGATCATCGCCGGGCTGAGCATCCTCGTCGGCGGCTACCTGGGCATCCAGACCCTGACCACGTCCACCAGCGCCTGGGGCTACATCGTGGCGCTGCTCCCCATCGGACTGGGCATGGGTGTTTTCCAATCCCCGAACAACAGCGCCGTGATGGGGTCGGTGCCCCAGCACAGGCTCGGGGTGACGTCGGGTCTGCTGACGATCACGAGGGTCACCGGTCAGATCATCGGGGTCTCCGTGTTGGGGGCGGTGTGGGCCACCCGTACCTTCGCCGCCGCCGGCCCGGGTCAGCAGGGAGATGCGTCCGCCGCCCCACCGGCTGCGCAGACGCAGGGCCTGCGCGAGACGGCACTCGTGATCGCCGCACTCATGGCGGTTGGGCTCGCCGTTGCAGTGCGCAACGCCGTCGTCGAACGCCGCTCTGGATGACCCGGCGACGGTTTCATACGGATTTCCTTGCTTGCGGTGCGCAGTAGAATCGGTCTCCCATGCGCGAAATACTTTCAGACCTCGTTGCTGAACAGCAGGCGCTCGATCAATTCCTCCAGCGGGTACACGAGCGTCAATGGAAACTCCCCACCTCGGCACCCGGATGGTCCATCCACGACACTGTCAGCCACCTGGCATACACCGAGACCTTCGCCGCGCGCGCCATCGAGGAGGGGCAGAAGTTCATCGATGCTGCCAAGATCACGGACATAGACGAGTGGGCCAGCCGTGGCCCGGCCGAGGGCAAGGGCAAGCGCTACCAGGAGGTCATCGAATGGTGGCGCAACGGCAGGGCGGCGGTGGTCGATGCACTCTCGCACATGGAGGCGAGCGATCGGATCGCGTGGATCGTCAAGCCGATGAGCGCCAAGGCCTTCGCCACGATGCGCCTCGTCGAGACGTGGGCCCATGGTCTCGACATCCAAGATGCGATGGAGGGCAAGCTGCCGGCGCCGGAGGAAGGCGAGGAGGAGACGAACGGCGATTCGCCCCGGCTGCGTCACGTGGCCTGGTTCGCCCACCGCATGCTGCCGTATGCCTTCGAGCAGGCCGGCGAGAAGTACCCGAAGAAGGGTGTTCGGGTGGAGCTCATGGGCCCGAAGTACGCCCGGTACGTCTACGGACCCGAGGACGCCGATGCAGTCATCAAGGGCATCGCGTCTGAGTTCTGTCGAGTGGCCGTGCACCGCATGGACCTCGGCGAGACCGGGCTCAAGGCCGTCGGCGACGACGCCGAGCGTGCTCTGAAACTGCTCCGCACGTACTGAGCTCGCCCCCGCCGCCCCTGAGTCGTTGGTGACAGTGACCCTGCCACGACTCATCGGCATGGTGCACCTCGCCGCGTTGCCCGGATCGCCCGGGTTCTCCGGCGATCTCGATGCAGTGATCTCTGCCGCGGTATCCGACGCCACGACGCTGGCGGAGGCAGGCTTCGATGCGATCGGTGTCGAGAATTTCGGTGATGTCCCCTTCTTCCCTGACGATGTGCCCAAGGTCACCGTGACGACGATGACTGCAGCCGTTCACGCGATACGCACCGCCACACCGCTGCCACTCATGGTGAACGTGCTGCGCAACGACGGGCTCGGAGCCTTGGCCGTGGCCGCAGCGACCGGCGCCGAGATGATCCGCGTCAATGTGCTCTCCGGATCCATGTGGACCGATCAAGGAATCATCCAGGGGCGCGCAGCACAGATCGCACGGCTTCGTGGCGAGATAGCTCCGGCCACGAGCGTGCTCGCCGACGTGTTCGTCAAGCACGCCACCCCACCACCGGGGACCGACCTCGTCCAGGCCACCCTCGACCTCGCCGAACGCGGTGGAGCCGATGCGGTGGTCGTCTCGGGAGCCGGCACGGGTGCTCCGGCCGATCTCGATCTCCTCAGAATGGTGCGGACGACGGTCCCGGACACTCCCGTGTACGTCGGGTCTGGTACAAACGCCGACACCGTCCGCCGGCTCCTCCAGATTGCCGACGGCATCATCGTCGGGACCGCCATCAAGGTCGACGGCGTGACCACCAACCCCGTGGACGCCGCCCGAAGCGCCGCCATCGTGGCGGCCGCTCGCGACTGACACATCCTGTTCGAAGCGCTCACCGCGGAGTCCATATGGCGGTTGCCACCAGCTCCGGCGGTGTGTCGAACCGCTACTCCGTCAGCTCGATGGTCTCGTCCCCGTCCTGGAGCACGTCGAATCCCGCTTTGATGAGGAGCCGCAGGAATGCCGGCGCCGGCTCGCGGAAGTGGATCGGCCGGAACGCCTCCTCGTAGTCGTCGAAGAACTTCAGCAGCGTCTTGATGATGCGGGAGAGCGGAATGACGTTCTCGGTGAACCCGTCGGCCCGACCGAACGCGACGATCCGAACCCGCACCGTTCCGGCGTGCCTGCCGGGGCCGCGGTAGACCAGCCGGCGCTGCAGGCTCTCGATGACTTGCTGCATGTCCGCGGTGAACAGCCACTCGAACCTACGCAACACGGAGTGGAGGACGGCATGGTCCTTGATCCCGGCGTTCAGCTCCGCCGGACCCTGTTTGACCTCACCGAGAATGATGTCGATCGTGTCCTCCTCGAGCATCAAGGCGTCGTCCTCGAGTTGGAGGAGCGCACAGTCCTTGGCCCGGTGTGGATCGCCGACGTAGATCGCTCCCGGCATGCGGATGCCGACCACGTCGACATCGGTGACGATGCGATAGCGACCATGGGGGTCCGGCCGCTGCACCTCGAACTCGGACAGGGTGAGGTAGCCGGTGAGACGGAGGTAGTTCTCGACCAGGTTGACGGCGATGTCCATGGCCGCACCGTAGCGGCGTGGTCTCTCGCCGAGCTCTCGATCGACGGACCCTCGACAAGGCATGCAGGTGCGTGTTTCGGGTACCACCGTTTCAGCACGCACTCGTCTCGAGCGGTTCACCACCGCCCTCAACTACTTATGCACAGTTTGCGCGTAAGACGATTTTGTCATTCCCGTTACTCTCAATGCTGACTTGAAGGTTCGTCGGGACGAGCCGTCGAGCCTCGCTTGGGGTGGGCAGTCGGCAGCACACGGCCCGGGACTTTCTTGTCACCCACCCCCGGTAGCCTGGTTCCCATGTCCGCCCTAGAACGCTTCACCCCTGCAAGTCGGGCCTGGTTCGAGGCGACGTTCGAGTCGCCGACCGCAGCCCAGACGAGGGGCTGGGAGGCGATCGCACGCGGCGATCACACGTTGATCCACGCCCCGACCGGCTCGGGTAAGACCCTGGCAGCCTTTCTGTGGGCGCTCGACCAGGTGGCTTCGGAAGAGCCGCCGGATACCGCCGATCGCTGCCGGGTGCTGTACCTGTCCCCCATGAAAGCGCTGGCCTACGACGTGGAGCGAAACCTGCGGGCCCCACTCGCAGGCATCCAAGTCGCAGCAGATCGCCTCGGGCTCCCGGCGGTCCGCGTCACCACGGCGATGCGCACCGGCGACACACCGTCGCGGGACCGCCAGGCGATGGTTCGCCAACCACCCGACGTCCTCATCACGACTCCTGAGTCGCTGTTCCTCATGCTCACCTCTCAGGCCAGATCGATGCTCCGCACGGTGCGCTGGGTCATCGTCGACGAGATCCATTCCGTAGCCGGTTCGAAGCGAGGCAGCCATCTCGCCCTGAGCCTCGAGCGACTCCAGGCTATCTGCGACGTGCCGCCTCAACGCATCGGTCTCTCGGCCACTCAGCGGCCCCTCGAGGCCATCGCCGAGTTCCTCGGCGGAGGCACACCCGTCGGCTCCGGTTGGAAACCCCGGCCGGTGACGATCGTCGACGCACCGTGGGACAAACGGCTCGATCTGGAGATCGTGGTACCGGTCGACGACATGACGAGACCCGAGGAGACCGTCGTCGAGGGAGTCGAGCCGGACGGGTCTCACCGCTCGATCTGGCCCGCCATGTATCCGGAGCTGCTCGAGCTGATCAACGCCAACCGCTCCACTCTCTTGTTCGTCAACAGTCGCGGGCTGGCGGAGCGGCTGGCGGCGGAGCTCAACCGCCTGGCGGGTGAGGAGCTCGTGCAGTCACATCACGGTTCGGTCTCTCGCGAGCAACGCGTCGAGATCGAGAGCCGGTTGAAGGCGGGCGAGTTGAAGGGCGTCGTCGCCACCTCGACGCTCGAGCTCGGCATCGACATGGCGGCGATCGATCTGGTCGTTCTCGTCGAATCACCGGCCAGCGTTGCCCGTGGTCTGCAACGGGTCGGCCGCGCCGGCCACCAGGTGGGTGCGCCGTCGGTGGCGCGGATCTTCCCCAAGCACCGGGGTGATCTCCTCGAGACTGCGGTGGTCGTCGAGCGCATGACGCAAGGGGCCATCGAGGCCACGTCCATACCGCAGAATCCGCTCGACGTGCTGGCCCAGCAGATCGTGGCCGCCGTCGCCGAGACCACATTCGACACGGACGAGTTGTACGACCTGATGCGATCCGCCGCCCCGTACAAGACGCTGGGGCGAGCCAGCTTCGACGCGGTGCTCGACATGCTGGCCGGGCGGTACCCGTCCGACGAGTTTGCCGAGCTGCGACCCCGCATCGTGTGGGATCGGGTGGACGGCACGGTGAGCGCCCGTCGCAATGCGAAGCTGCTCGCCGTGACGAATGCTGGGACGATTCCCGATCGAGGTCTGTACACCGTGACACTCCCCGAGGGAGGTCGGGTCGGCGAGCTCGACGAGGAGATGGTGTACGAGTCGCGCCCCGGTGACGTGTTCGTCCTCGGTTCGACGTCGTGGAAGATCGACGAGATCACACACGACCGGGTGGTCGTGCGACCCGCCCCGGGCGAGGCCGCGGCGCGTATGCCGTTCTGGCACGGCGACGCCCCGGGGCGACCACTCGAGCTGGGCCGGGCCGTCGGCGAGTTCGTGCGCACGATCGGGGCGCTGCAACCGGACGCTGCCCGGCAACGCCTGGTCGACGGCTACCGGCTCGATCCTCGTGCGGCTGCCAACCTGGCCGCCTTCATCGCCGAGGAGAAGCAGGCGACCGGCGTGCTCCCTACCGATCGCACCCTCGTGATCGAGCGGTTCCGCGACGAGATCGGCGACTGGCGTATCGTGCTCCTCTCTCCTTTCGGCGCCAGGATCCACGCTCCGTGGGCTCTGGCCGCACGGCATCGGCTGCGTAACGTGGTGGGAAGCGAGGTCGACGTCATCTGGTCGGACGACGGGATCGTGTTCCGCTTCCCGGACATGGACGAACCACCGGACACGAGCGAGCTGCTCCTCGAGCCGATGGACGTCGAACCCCTGCTGCTCGACGAGGTGGCCGATTCTGCGTTGTTCGCCAGCCGATTTCGCGAGTCGGCGGCGCGAGCGCTGCTACTCCCCCGCCGCCGACCGGGAAGCCGCACCCCGTTGTGGCTGCAACGCCGCAAGGCCGCCAGCCTCCTCGATGTAGCCCGGCAGTACGCCAGCTTCCCGATCGTGCTCGAGACCTACCGGGAAGTGCTCCAAGACCACTTCGACATTCCGGCGCTCATCGAGGTCCTCGGTGACGTCGCCGCACGCCGCATCCGCACCACCACCGTCGAGCTGCCGACCCCGAGCCCGTTCGCATCGTCGCTCATGTTCGACTTCATCGCATCGTTCATGTACGAATACGACGCGCCGGTCGCCGAGCGGCGGGCCGCGGCCCTCACCCTCGATCGCAGCCTCCTGCGGGAGCTCATGGGTGATCCCCAATTCCGCGATCTGCTCGACCCGGACGTCATCGCTGCGGTCGAGGCCGAGCTGCAGCGTCTCACCCCCGAGCGGGCGATCCCGTCGGCGGACCAGCTCCACGACGCCCTGCGCGATCTCGGACCGCTGTCGGTCGAGGCGATCTCCGTGCGCAGCGAACCAGACGCCCCGGTGCAGCAGTGGCTCAACGAGCTCGAGGAGAGTCGCCGCATCGTCCCCGTGCGGCTCCACGGGGAGGAGAGACTGGCCGCTATCGAGGACATTGCCCGGCTCCGTGATGCGCTCGGGGTGGCGCCACCGCCGTGGATCCCCGCGGGTTTGCTCGAGCCGGTTGCGGACCCGCTGGGAGACGTGGTGGGTCGGTTCGCCCGCACCCATGGTCCGTTCACGGCCGAACAGGCGGCGGCCGATCTGGGGCTCCCGCTGGCGGCGGTCGCCGAGGTGCTCCACCGTCTCGGCGGGCAGGGCCGGCTCGCCAGCGGCGCATACAGCCCCGGTGGCGCCGACCACGAATGGGTGGACAGCGACGTGCTGCGCCGCATCCGCAGACGGTCGCTCGCCGCGCTCCGAGCCGAGGTGGAGGCCGTCGAGCCCGAGCTCCTGGCCCGGTTCCTGCCCGAGTGGCACGGCATCGGCAGCGATAGCGGACATCTCCAGCGGCTCCACGAGGTCGTCCGCCAGCTCCAGGGCGCCGCCATCCCGGCAAGCGTCCTCGAGACGTCGGTGCTCGCCGCCCGCATGGACTACCGCCCGTCCGATCTCGACGCCCTGCTCGCCAGTGGCGAGGTGGTGTGGATCGGTCGGGGTGCGCTCGGCGGGAGCGACGGAAGAATCGCCCTCTATCTGCGGCATCAAGTTCCGCTGCTGCACCAGCCGCTCGTCGACGAACCACCAAACGACGAGATCCATCAGCTCATTCGGAGCCATCTCCACAGTCGCGGAGCGTCCTTCTTCAACGACATCTACATCGCAGCCGAGGGAGGACCCCAGGATGATGTGCTCGAGGCGCTGTGGGACCTCGTCTGGCACGGTGAGGTGACCAACGACACGATGGCGCCGCTCCGTGCGCAGCTCGACCAGAAGCGACGCCGCCGGCGTGGCGCCGGACCCCGCTTTCCGTCCGCCGGCCCGCCCGCAGGAAGCGGTCGGTGGTACCTCGTCGACACATTGCGCGCTCTCGACGAGCCGGTGGCGCCGGAGCTGATCGGCAAGGCCACCGCCGAGCAGCTCCTGGATCGATACGGGGTGGTCACCCGGGATGCGGTGCTCGCCGAGGCGATCCCAGGGGGCTTCGCCGGAATGTATCCCGTGTTTGCCACGATGGAGGACACCGGTCAGGTGCGGCGGGGCTATTTCGTCGAGGGTCAGGGTGGCTCGCAATTCGCCACACCAGGTGCCGTCGATCGTATCCGCAACCCCGCCGAACCCGTATGGCGAGTCATCGCCGCCGCCGACCCGGCCAACGTCTACGGCAGCATCCTGCCCTGGCCGGAGGAGGCTGGCGGACGCTGCGCCCGACGGGCGGGGGCCAGCGTCGTCCTCCACGGTGGCCGGCTGATCGCCTTCGTCGAGCGAGGCGGCAAGACCGTGCTCACCTTTGCGGACGATCCCGAGCTCGTCGTCGCCGGCCTGCGCGAGATGGGTCTCGCCGCAGGCTCGCAGCGCTGGACGGTTGAGACCGTGGACGGACAGCCGGTCAATGGATCACCGCTGCGTGCGTCGCTCGAACAGGCCGGGTTCGTCCCTGGATACAAGGGTCTCACCTTCCGTCCCACCCCGAGCCGTGCCTGAGGGCGACACCATCCACCGGGCGGCGAAGCGGCTCGCCCCCGCCCTCGTCGGTGAGCTCATCGTCGATCTCAGCGGCTCCCACCGCGCAGTGGGCCAACATCGCAGCCGGCTCATCGGTCGACGCATCGACGAGGTAGCCGCCCACGGCAAACACCTCCTCATCCACCTGGAGCGAGGCTGGACGATCCGCACCCACATGGGAATGCCGGGGCGCTGGAGCCTCTACGCGCCGGGAGAACCGTGGCGCACCACGCCGGGAAAGGCACGAGTTGTGATCGAGACCGCACATGCGGTGGCTGTGTGCTTCGCCGCACCGTATGTCGAGATAGGTCCCACCGAGCGGGTGCTCGAGCGACTCCGCCGCATCGGTCCGGATCTCATCGGCGACAACGTGCCCTTCGCTGCCATCGCCCGCATCGCCTCCACCCACCCGGGACCCACCGCGGCCGACCTGCTACTCGACCAGAGCGTCGCATCGGGCATTGGCAACGTGTTCAAGAGCGAGGTCCTCTTCTTGGAAGGCATCTCCCCCCACACCGCTCCTGAGGATCTCGATGCCCAACAACTCGAAGCCGTCTACCGGCGAGCCGCCCGGCTGCTGTCGGCAAACGTGTCATCTGGTGCCCGGAGCACGACCACCGACAGACGGCCTGGAGAGCACTACTGGGTCTACGGCCGAGCGGGACGCCCATGCCGCCGCTGCGGGACCGCCATCGACATGGATCGACACGGCCACCTCGACCGTTCGTCGTACTGGTGCCCGACCTGTCAGCCGGTCGAGCCACCGGCCAGCGAGCGGAGCGCGCTGAAGGGATAGATCCCGGTGCCGTGGTTGTCGGGCCCGAACACGAAGCTCACTGCGTACCCGCCGACCAGTCTCGCCTCTTCGATCGTCACCGGCGGCTCCCCCGCCAGCACAGCCTGGGTGGCGGCCTCGCCCGCAGGTTCCCGGCACCCAGCACACATACACGCACCTCGCAGCTCGGCGGCGCCGAGATGGCTCACGACGCCATCGT
The DNA here is from genome assembly GCA_041608535.1 of Acidimicrobiia bacterium. Taxonomy (GTDB): domain Bacteria; phylum Actinomycetota; class Acidimicrobiia; order Spongiisociales; family UBA5794; genus JBFISM01. Next base: position 28,320 of record JBFISM010000017.1, on the reverse strand, counting down.
CCCACTCGATGGTCACAGCCGTCTTGTCGGCGACTTCGATACGTAGCGGTTGCGCCATCATGCGACGATACCCGCGGGTGACGTGTCAGAATTCCGGCGATGGCCGATCCCACACTCTCCATCCGCACCGGACACCCGGACTTTCTCGACCTCGACTGGGCCACCCCGCTCGCCGAGTGGACAACCCCGCGTTTGATCGAGCTACCCACCGGTATCCATCGCCACGTCGTCCGCTTCGTTGCGTACGAGGACTCGATCTACGCCATCAAGGAGCTACCCACGCGCTTCGCCCATCACGAGTACCAGATCCTGCGCTCGCTGGAGACTCGGGTGACCCCGGTGGCCGAGCCGGTGGGTCTCGTCGATCGTGGCTGGGTCGATCCGACCGAGGAATGGTCGGCGGCGCTGATCACCGCCTACGTGCCCCACACCTTCCCCTACCGCAATCTCGTCTCCGGCACCGACTTCGGCGCACGACGAGATCACATGCTCAATGCCGTCGCCGTGCTTCTCGTAGAACTTCATCTCACCGGTCTGTTCTGGGGCGATTGCTCGCTCTCCAACCTGCTGTACCGCTACGACGCAGAGACGATCGAGGCTGTGATGATCGACGCCGAGACCAGCGAGCTCCACGATGAGTTGACCCGAGGTCAACGCGCTCACGACATCGAGATCATGGTGGTGAACGTCGCCGGGGGTATGGCAGACATTGCCGCCGCCGCCGGGCACGACATCGACGAGGCCGACATGTCTCTCGGTGTCGACATCGCATCCAGATACGGCGCACTGTGGGCGGAGCTGACCCATCCGATCTACCTTCGCCAAGACGAGCGCTACCGAGTTCACGAGCGGGTGCGGCGGATCAACGAGCTCGGCTTCGAAGTCGAGGACATCGACATCGAGCCCGATCCGAGCGGCGATGCCAGACTACGTCTGCGAGCGACCGTTGGCGGGCGCAGATTCCATCGCTCGCGATTGCGTACGCTCACCGGCGTGGACGCCACCGAGCGTCAGGCGCGACAGATCCTGCAGGATCTCTCCTACTACGAGGCGAGCCACCGCCACGAGAGCAACGTCGGCAAGTCGATCGCCGCGGTCATGTGGCGGGTCAACGTGTTCGAACCGCTGCTGGAGAGGATCCGCACCACCATGAGCGACGGGGCCGATGCCGTGCAGCTCTACTGCGATTTCCTCCACCACCGCTATCTGATCTCGGTCGAGCAACAGCGGGACGTCCCCACCGCAGAGGCGTTCGAACAGTGGCTCGAGGGGGGAATGCCGGGTGTGAAACCGGAGGAGGCGATCGCCCGCTTGGGGCTGTGAGCCAGGGGCTAATGGCCGCCGCGTTTGACCCCGCCGTATTTCATGCGGGTGTCCTCCATCCTGGCGGGCGGGACGTCCTCGTCGAGTTGGAAACCGGCATCCACCACCTCTCCGAAGAACACGTCGTGTGTCCCGCACTCGACGGTCCTCCACACCCTGCACTCGATGAACCCCAGCGCCTCCTCGAAGATCGGTGCGCCCGTGCGCCCCTCCCGGATGGGGCGCCCGTTGAGGCTCATCCCTTCCTTCGTGGCCGGTTTGGAGAACTTGACGAACGGCCGGGTGTCGCTGCGGTCCCACAGATTGACGGTGAACGAGCCACCCGATCGAATCAGCCGGTTGGTGACGGCCGACGCCTCGACCGAGATGGCAACGAGCACCGGCTCCATTGACACCTGGGTGACCCAGCTCTGGGTCATTCCGTTCCACTCGTCTCCAGCCCGGGAACCGACGAGACACAGCACATTTGGGATCTTCCACAGGATCTTGTTGAGCGTCTCCGGGCTCGGTCCTGGAGGTTGTGTCACAGTGCGTCCTCTTTCTCTCGCAGCCGAGAGACTAGGCGGGAGCTCCGGCGGCCGGAATGGCGAACGCAACCTTGCCTCCCGGCCCCGCCTCGGCCCATATCCGGCCCCCGTGGGCAACGACTATCCCTTTGGCGATGGCGAGACCGAGGCCTGCTCCGCCGTTGCGCCTCGAGCGGGCTGGATCCCCGGTGACGAACCGCTCGAATGCGTGGTCGACGAGATCGGGTGGGAAACCGGGACCCTCATCGGTCACGAGCACAGACGGCATGGTGCCGTCGGCGACGGTCACCACGACCGCGGCACCCTCGGGTGAGAAGCGGATGGCGTTCGACAAGAGGTTGCGGATGACCCGCCCGAGCGCTGCGGGGCCACCAACTGCATCGACAGCGCCCTCGGGGCTGAACTCGATGTCCACTCGTCTCTGTGCGGCCATCGGTCGCAACGCTTCGATCGACTCGTCGACCAGCTCGGCGAGGTCGACCGGCTCGCGCACGAAGTCCAGCTTGCCGGCTTCGATGGTCGACAGCAGGAAGATGTCGTCGACGAGCGATGACAGCGCATCGAGATCCGACTTCATGGACTCGAGATAGCGGCGAGGGTCTGGAGCGAGCCCATCCTCCAAGGCTTCCACGGCCGCTCGCATCGCCGCCAGCGGGCTCCGCAGATCGTGACCGACGGCCGCCAGGAAATGACGACGCGCCTCGTCATTGGCGGAACGCTCCTCTTCGGCCGCATCGAGGCGAACCGCCATGTTGTCCACGGCCGCTGCCGTCGAGCCGAGCTCATCGCGGCGCAGCACCCCGGTCCGCACGGCGAAGTCGCCCTCGGCGACCCGGCCGGCCGCCGACTCGATCCGGCGCAGATCGTTGGTGAGGCCCCGGGCCAGCGTTGCCGCCAGCACGATGCCGAGCCCCACCCCGAAGCCGAGCACGACGGTGAGCAGCTGCAGGTCATGCGGCTGGATGAACATCATCCGTGCGGCGACCCCGGTCGCAACGGCAACCGCAACGATCGCGGCGATCGCCATCACAGTCGCCGCGGTCTGCAGGGAGCGAAACCGATCCATCCGCCTGGCGAGAATCCAACCCACGATTCCCGTACCAACGGCCATCGCCACGAACAGCAATGCAAGGCTGCTGCGCTCCTCCCCGGAGGGTCGCATGGTGACCTCGAACACACCAAGAGCTCCTGCCAGCAGCACGACCAGGACCGCAGCCGAGGCGACCAACCTCACGGATCACTCCCCTTCATGGCTCGAACCGATAACCCACACCCCACACGGTGTGCAACCAGCGAGGTTGCTCCGGGTGCTCCTCCAGTTTGCGGCGCAGTCTCCGAATGTGCACCGTGACGGTCGATGGATCCTGGTAGTCGGCAGACGAATCCCACACCCGTTCGAGGAGCTGGCCGCGGGAGAAGACCTGACGGGGTGAGGCGGCGAGAAACGCAAGCAAATCGAACTCTTTGGGTGTCAGCTCCACCAGCTCACCGCGGCACGTCACCTCCCTCGTACCCGAGTCGATGGCGAGGTCGTCGTATTCGAGCCGGCCCGTCCCGGCGGAGGACGGCCGCACCCTGCGCAGCACGGACCGCACCCGGGCCGAGAGCTCACGTGGGGAGAACGGCTTGACGACGTAGTCGTCGGCGCCGAGCTCGAGCCCGAGCACTCGATCGGTCTCGTGGGTACGCGCCGTCAACAAGATGACAGGGACGTCGGTACGGCGGCGCAGCTCGGCGAGCACGCCGAAGCCGTCGAGCTCCGGCAGCATGACGTCGAGCACGACGAGATCCGGACGCAACGTCTCCATCTTCTCCAGCGCGTCTTTGCCGTCTGCAGCCGTGGTCACCTTGAAACCGTCGCGTTCCAGATATGCCGTCACGACCTCGCACACCATGGGCTCGTCGTCCACGACGAGCACGCGCGCTGCTGGGTTGCCTGCCATGCGCAGCATCGTACGCCGTGTCGCGCAGCCGGGCGGGGCGGTTCACCAAATGTTCACTACCAGTGGAACTAGCCCGAGGTGCGGTCCTAGGCTTTCCTGCGATGCACATCCTCATCGCCACGTCGGGAGTCCTCAGCCCGGCACCGGTCATCGAGTTCGCCAAGCGCTTGATGGGTGACACAGGCTCGGTGACGGTGACGACGGTCATCGAGGTTCCCCGGAGCTTTCTCGACGATCTCCGCTCCGACTCGTGGCATCCGCTGCACCACGGCGAGACCAGTCTGTGGACGTCGGCCGACGATGCGGTGGTCGATCGATACGTCGAAGAACGGGGACGCCGCATCTGCGAGCCGCTGGTGAAGGCTCTCCAAGCTGAGCTCATACCGGCAACCGCCGTGTATCTGGAGGGCGAGGATCCGTCGGCCACCATCTCCGGGCTCGCCAACAAGATCGACGCTGATCTCATCATCATGGGCGCTACCCGCCCGATCTTCGATCAGAACGCCTGGGAGAGCGTCTCTGCCAGGGTTGCCCTCGAGTGCGCCAAACCGGTACTCGTGGTGCCCCCGCCACCCAAGCCGTCGCTCGCCGACGATGACGCCGACTGAGCGCACCGCCGCTCTCAGCGGGTCAACACCGTCTCGAGGATCGAAGCAGCCACTCCCACAAAGGCTTCGGGTGTCTCGTCGAGCAAACCCTTGACCTCGTCAACCCGCCACCACCGCGGGTCGACGGCCTCGCCCGGCAGACCGCGCGGCTCGCCCTCACCCACACACTCGAAGACCACGTGGAGCGAGGGGTAGGCGCCACCTCTCCCGACCACGACCGCCGCCGGCATCGCAACGGTGGCAACACCATGCGGTGGGCGCGGATGGTGGTGGATCGCCCCTGCCACGGCCGTCAGCGTGATCCCGGTCTCTTCGAGCACTTCGCGTCGGATGGCTTCATCCGGTGACTCTCCGGCCCGCCACCTGCCCCCGGGGACTTCGAGCAGACCTCGCACCGGCTCGTCGGGCTTGTCGCGTCGCTGCAGGAGCACATGGCTGCGGGACGGCGATGGGAAGACGACCCCATTGACATTGGGTACGACCACCGGCTCGTCCCCGCTGACCGGTACCGGCACCTCGATCCAGCGATCTCCCGACCACACCGGGTACAGGGCGCTCATCGCTGCACCACGACCTCGAAGATGTCGCCGCAGAAGCCGACGACGGAGTCGTGGGCCGCCAGGACCACGGAGGACACCTCGTCCGGAATGCTCACACCGCTGAGGCTGCGCGTAAAAGGCTGCTCGTCGACGTGAGGATGGGTGAGCACCCGCTCGCCCAGCACGGTGCCATCGGGACCGCGTACCTCCCAACGATCGGCGTACTTGTCTTCGCCGGTGTCTGCAGACCGCACGGTCGCGCTCACCGTGAAGGTATCGCCGCTCCGTGTCACGGAGCCGTCGATGACGTGGGCGCATCCGTCGTCCATCTCACCGGTGGTGGAAGGCTCGCCGTTGGACGTGGTCGGCGCATCGGTGCGCACGGTCGCTGCCGGGGCCGGAGTCTGATCCGACGCCCCACCGCCGGCCTCGGAGCCGCAACCCGCAATGACCAGCGTGATCGCCACTGCGCCGAGGGTCGAACGCGTCATCCGCCGGCGACGACGGCGGGACCCAGCGGACAGCTGATGTCGACATCCAACCCGGCCGCAACGGCGGCGTCCTCCAGGTTCTGACACGCGATCCCGAAACGTTGGGTCGCAACGCTGTACGGCGTATCGAGCAGCGTCTCGTCGAGATCTTCCAGTGCATCCAGACTGCGAACTGATTCGATGGTGAGCGGCATCGCAGCGGCCAGCGCTTCTCCGGCGGCCAACGCATCTTGATGCACCTCGCCGAACTCGTCGGGTGGCTCCATGGTCTTCAGCTCATCGAGGAAGGCGCGCAGCTCAGTGCCCGAGTTGGAGAAGAGCTCCGCCGTCTTCACGATGGCCACTTCCTTGGCCTGGTCGAAATAGGCGTCCACCGAGGACGTATCCGTGAAGTCGGTGCGATCCTGGAGCGCATTCAGCTCGGTCTCCAGCTCCTCGCCGTACGTGGCCCGGAGCGTGGTCAGCGCCTCGTCGTACTTCTCGGTCTCGGCATTGAGTGCATCGAAGTAGGCAGCGGCGCTCTGCCCGTTGCCGCTGCACCCGGCAACAACGATGCAGCACCATCCGACAACTGTTGCCATCCGGCGCAGCCGGCTCCCCCTGCGACGCCCCCGCGTCATGCTTCGCCGCTTCACGGACTGCAGGGTACTGCTCGCCACCGACATTTCCGTCGACCCTCCCGCTACCGTCTCCGCCGTGCGTGTCGCGTCCCTCGTACCGTCGACCACTGAGATGGTGGCTGCGATGCGCCTCGGCCACCGTCTCGTCGCCCGGACTCATGAATGCGATCATCCGCCATCGATCGCCACGGTCCCCGTGGTGACCAAGGATCTACTCCCACCCGGCCTGGAGCCAGCCGAGATCGATGCCGCCGTGGCCCGCTCCGTGCGTGACGACCACACCATCTATTCCCTCGACGAGGCTGCGCTCCTGGCCACAGAGCCGGACGTGGTGCTGACGCAGGCAACGTGTGCCGTGTGTGCGGTCGATCTCCCCACCGTCGAAACGGCGGTGTGCACCATGCCGAACGCAGCCACCGTCGTCTCCTTCGATCCGCAGACACTCGACGAGGTCATCTCCGGTGCCGAGACGATCGGCGCGGCGATCGGAGGTCTCCGCCAGGGGCTGGCACTCGCCTCTCACCTGAAGAACCGGCTCGAGTGGGTCCGGCGCCGAATAGCGGACCTGACCCGGCCACGGCTGGCTGCCATCGAGTGGCCGGATCCCCTGTTTGCACCCGGGCACTGGTTGCCCGACGTGATCGAGGCTGCCGGAGCGCGCAATGTCTTCGGCTCCTCCGGGGAGCCCAGTCGTCGTACCGACCTCGCGGAGCTTCTCTCATGCGAACCGGAGATGGTCCTCTTTGCCTTCTGCGGCTTCGATCTCGCCGAGACGATCGACCGTGCTGCGCCGCTGCTGGCCGCTGCGGAGTGGGAACCGCTGTGGCAGCGGGACCCGATCGTGCTCGCCATCGACGGTTCCGGGTACACGAGCCGTCCCGGTCCCCGGCTCGTCGCCGCCGTCGAGGCGCTGGCATGGGCAACACACCGCCCCCACCCGGACTTGCGTCCCGGACCGGGCGTGATCGCCCGCTGGGATGGGACCGGCTGGGCCGACCTGGCAACTGACTGATCGCGGCTCTCGGCTAGTTGAGCTCCGGTCGAGTTCCCAAGGCCGGCTCGGCGGGTTCCGTCTCGAGGAACTGGGTGCGGTACAACGAGGCGTAGAGCCCGCCACGGCGCAACAGCTCGGCGTGCGTGCCCTCCTCGACGAGCGTGCCGTCATCGATGACCAGGATCCGGTCCGCCGCAAGGATCGTGGACAGACGATGGGCGATCACGAGCGAGGTCCTCCCCTGCATCACTCGCTCCAGAGCCTCCTGGATGAGCGCTTCCGAATGGGCGTCGAGGTGCGACGTCGCCTCGTCGAGGATCAGGATCTGCGGATCCTCGAGAATGACTCTGGCGATGGCGATCCGCTGCTTCTCCCCACCGGAGAGCCGGTAGCCACGTTCCCCCACGATGGTGTCGTAGCCGCTGGGCAGCCGTGCGATGAAATCGGCGATGTTGGCCGCATCCGCCGCAGCTTGTAGCTCCTCATCGGTCGCATCCGCTTTGGCATACCGCAAGTTGGCGCCGATGGTGTCGTGGAAGAGATACGACTCCTGGGTGACCACGCCGATGCCCCGGGCCAGCGAGTCGAGAGTGAGGTCTCTGACGTCGTGGCAATCGATGCGTACCGCTCCCTGGGTCACGTCGTAGAGCCGGGGCACGAGGTAGGTGGTGGTCGTCTTCCCGGCGCCGCTGGGCCCGACCAGCGCCACCAACTCGCCGGGCTCCACGGTGAAGGAGAGATCGCGCAGCGCCCAGCCCTCGGCCTTGGGCAACTCGATGTCGCCGTCGAGGTCATGTGAGCTGTACCGCCGCACCGAGCCGAGACCGCCATCGGTGCCGTAAGCGAACCACACCTCGTCGAACTCGATCGTGCCGCGCAGGCGCTCCAACCGCACCGGCGTGGGCCGCTCGACTATCGAGCGCCGCAGGTCGAGCACCTCGAACACTCGCTCGAACGACACGAGCGAGGTGGCGAACTCCACCCTGGCGTTGGACAATGCCGAGAGGGGGCCGTACAGCTGGGTCAGGTAGGCGGACAGGGCCACGACCGTCCCGATCGTCAAGTCGGCGGAGATCACGAGGTAGGCGCCGGCCCAGAAGACGAGGGCCGACCCGAGAGCCGACATGACGCCCAGCGCCATGAAGAACCAGCGACCGATCGTGGCCTGACGCACACCGAGATCACGCACCGCCGCCGCCTCCTCGGCGAAACGATCGTCCTCGCTCTCGGTGCGCCCGAACAGCTTCACCAGCAATGCGCCGGACACGCTCAGCGTCTCCTGCATGTGGGCGTTCATCACCGCGTTGCGCTCCATCTGCTCCCGGCGTACCACCCGCAGCGTCCGGCCCACCCGGCGGCTGGCGAAGATGAAGAGGGGGAGGACGGCGACCGCCAGGAGGGTGAGTCGCCACTCGAGACGCGCCATCACGACCAGCGTGAGGATCGTCGAGACGATGTTTGCCGCAAGCGTGACGAACGTACCGGTCACCGCCTGCTGGGCTCCCACCACGTCGTTGTTGAGCCGGGACATGAGCTCGCCGGTTCGAGTGGCGGTGAAGAACCCGAGCGACATGCGCTGCAAGTGGCCGTACAGCTGACAGCGCAGATCGAAGATGATTCCCTCGCCGATCTGGGCCGATGCGCGGCGCTGCACCACACCCACCACCCCGTTGACCAGAGGGACCGCCACCATGGCGAGCCCGAGCCAGGTGACCATCGACAGGTCCTCTTCCGGTATTGCCGTGTCGATGAGGGCGAGCATGATCAGCGGAGGCACCAGGCTGAGCAGAGAGATGACGAAGATCGTCACCAGGACGATGGCCACCTTCCCCTTGTACGCCAGGCCGTACCCGAGCACTCGCCGCAACAGCGCCCGGTCCACTGTGGGCTTGTCCTGGTCTTCGTCGTAGCGAACGTACGACCACCAGCTTCCGCCGTGGAACACGCAATCCTCCTCGCTGCGGCCGGTGACGGCATGGTACGACCTGGCTGCGGGTGCAGGTCCGCGTCAGCTCTCCAGCGGCCGCTCTGGGGCGATGAACTCGAGAGGTAGCGACGAAACTGCAATCTGCTGGCAGACGTCCTCCGGTAGCGGTTTGCGGCAGAACAGCTCGTAGCTGTAACCGTTGTCGAACCAGCGGATGTTGATCCCCTCCTCGGCGGGCACCACCGTCACGCCCTGCCCGGGATCGGCGTCGCCCCCTTCCGCCACCCGCAAGATCGCAACGCTGCGGTTGTCCCCGGCGTATGGCGTCGAGTTCCAGAAGCCAAATGCTGCGGACAGCTCCGGATCGAGAGTGCCGGATGCGACGTCGTACACGAGCTGGCTCGTGATCGAGAACGTGTCATCGGGCACCAGGCTGGGGAACTCGATGTTGGGGAGCGCCGCGGCGATCTCGTGGGGACTCGCTTGGATGAAGCGAGTGACCCCGTCGCTGCGCCCCCACACCGTACCGATCACGAACGAGGGCTCCCCCACCGTCTCGCCGTCGATCTCCTCGTTGTACCAGCGCATGCCCTCGACGGGACTGAGCAACATCGGAGCCTGTGTCGTCTCGGTGGCGGCCTCCGGCGCCAGCGTCGTCGAGCCGACGACGTAGTCGTGACCACGCTCACCGAGCCCATCGAGCATGCCCGCATCGCCGCACCCACCGAGAGCCGCAGAGAGCAGCACTACGGCGAGCACCATGCGGTAGCTCGGATATGGGGAACGATGGGGGCGCACGGGATCCTCCTGGTGGCCCTTGCAGCCGACGAGCCTAGTGACCGTCATCGCTTACACCGCAGCACCGAAGGTCCGGTACGCTCGCCGCGATGTCTCGCCGCATCCGCATCGTCACCAACGACTTCGCTCGGGAGCCCGCGCTCGACACTGCGGTGTCACGGGCCCTGCTGCTGCACGCCTCGGACGGCCGTGTGCCGGAGACGGTGCGAGTCCACACACCGGGTCGGATTCTCGCCTTCGGCAAGCGCGATACCTTGGAATCCGGCTATCGCAGCGCCGTCGATGCCGCTGTCAGCCACGGCTTCACCCCGATCGAGCGCCTCGCCGGGGGACGCGCCGCAGTCTTCACGGAGCACACCCTCGCCTTCGCCTGGACAATTCCCGATCCGGATCCCCGCCGCGGTGTTTACGCACGATTCGAGGCCCTCTCCCGCCTCATGGTGCGAGCGTTCGCCACTCTCGGGATCGAGGCGGAAACCGGCCAGATACCCGGCGAGTACTGCCCCGGCGACTACTCCGTCCACCACGCCGGCCGCATCAAACTCATGGGAGTCGGTCAGCGACTGGCGCGGCGAGCTGCTCATGTCGGTGGCGTGGTCGTGGTGCGCAACCCCGAGCTGATCCGGGACGTGCTCGTCGCCGTGTACGGGGCGCTGCGCCTCGACTGGGAACCACAAACCGTCGGTGCGCTCAGCGATGTCGTCCCGGAGGTGACACCGGCTGCGGCTGCGGCGGCGATTCGCCGCGAGTTCGCCGGTATCGCTGAGCTGGTGCCGGGGCGGATCGGTGACGAAACGATGGCGCTCGCCCGCACGCTGGTCCCGGAGCATCTCTCGCCGACCGGCGTGGTTGTTGGCAGAGAGCCCGCTGAATAGCCTGCCTCCGTGGAGCGCATCCTCCTGATCAACGGCCCCAACCTCAACCTGCTCGGACTGCGCGAGCCGGACGTGTACGGCTACACAACGTTGGAAGACATCGAAGCCGATCTGATCGATCAGGGCGCTGCGCTCGGGGTGGAGGTCGACACCTTCCAATCGAATCACGAAGGAGAGCTGATCGACCGGATCCACGACGCCAGGGGCGTCACCGATGGGATCATCCTCAATGGGGGCGCGCTCACCCATTACAGCTACGCGCTGTACGACGCCCTGGTCGCCGTCGACATCCCCTGCGTCGAGGTGCACATCTCGAACATCCACGCCCGGGAGATCTGGCGAGCCAACTCGGTCACGGCGCCCGCCTCGCTACGCACGATCTACGGGCGGGGCGTGCGTGGATACGGCGACGGATTGCTGGCGCTCCTCAGGCTCACGGAGCACCCTCCAACCGAATCGAGCTATGGGGATCACCCCAGCCAGATCATCGACGTTCGGCTTCCGGGCAGCGGTGGCGACCGGCTCGCCGTGCTCGTGCACGGGGGGTTCTGGCGGGACCCGTGGCACCGCGACACCATCGACGGTCTCGCCATCGACCTCACCAGGGAAGGCTGGGTGACGGCCAACATCGAGTACCGCAGAGTGGGGAGCGGGGGCGGGTGGCCGGAGACGGCGGAAGATGTGGTCTCGGCGATCGATCACGCCGTCGAGGCCCACGATCCCGAGGAGGTCATCGTGATCGGCCATTCGGCCGGTGGACAGCTCGCGCTGTGGGCTGCTGCCGCCATGCCGGACACGGTCGATCGTGTCGTCTCGCTGGCGGGTGTCGTCGATCTCCATCGCGCCCACGAGCTGGGGCTCGGCGAGGACGCCACCGCCGAGTTCCTCGGCGGCGCACCCGACGACATCGGGGATCGCTACGTTGCGGCATCACCGATGAGCATCGGCTACTTGGGCAGTCAGCTCGTCGTGCATGGGACCGCCGACGACCGGGTCCCGGTGGCGTTGAGCCGAACGTACATCGATGCGATCGTCGCTGCCGGTGGCGAGGTGACCGGGCTCGTCCTCGAGGACGTCGACCACTTCGAAGTGGTGGACCCTGCCCACGATGCCTGGCGCCGCATCAAAGAGATGCTCGAGTAGCCCCGCCGGTTCCCGGCTGAACGCAGCTCCGGCCGGGAGCGTGTCACCCGGCAGGCGCGGTCGGCCATTCGGGGAGCGGGTCGCCGAGCAGCGAACGGACACGCCCCACCTCTTCGGCGAACGATCTGTCCCAGCGACGTTTGGTCGTGGTGTCGAGGGGTGTGGTGTAGCGGCGCGTATGAGTCTGCCGGGGAGTGAGCTCGGCGACCGGTCGGCGATGGACACCAAGGAAATCGAACAGCCGGTCGTATTCGGGTTGCGGCTCGTTTCTGATGCGTTCCGAGATACCGACGAACACTTGGTGGCGCGGGAAGTCGGCGAACAACGCATCCAGATGGGTTCCATAGCGGGATCGGGTGAACATCCAGTCGCGGTCGGCCCTCATGGCATCGTCGAACGACTCCCCGACCCAGGTTGCTCGTCCGGCGGGACCTCGAGTCTGCCCGTAGTGATTCCAGTGGGAGTACGCCCGGGCCACGGGGTCGCGCAGCAGAACGATGAGCTTGGCGTAGGGAATCACCGTGCGCAGCCGCCGTCGTGCTTCGGCATGATGCAGGATCGCCGGGGTGCGCTCGCCGACGACCGCAGCATCGCTCGTGAAGAGCGACCGATACCAGTCCGTGCCTCTGTCCCAGCGGTACGTGAAGAAATGCGGTTCGGTGATCACTCGCTCCTGCCGGCGGCGCCAGGGAAACCGGCGGCCCGGCATCTTCCGCACGAACGGATCGGCGCCACCGATGTCGGGATGGCACACCAGCGTGTTGAGCACTGCGGTCGTACCTGCCTTCTGTGCACCCACGATCACGAAATCTGGCAACCGCATCCCCACCGCCCCACGAGGGTCCTGTCGCTGGAGACGTTACCCGCCGCGCAGACACACGACCTGCACGCGTCACCGGTTGACGAGTTTGCGGAAGCGGTCGAGCCCCTCCACGAGCTCGTCGTCTCCCAGCGCATACGACAACCGGATGTAACCGGGAGCACCGAAACCCTCACCGGGCACCACAGCGATCTGCGCCTCGTCGAGCAGCAGCGCCGCCAGCTCGAGGCTGCTGCTTGCCGTACGTCCGGCGATCGACCGATCCAGCAGACCGGTGACGTCCGGAAAACAGTAGAAGGCGCCTTCCGGCTCGGCCACCACCAGCCCGTCGATCTCGCGCAGCATCGCGACCATCGTGCGGCGGCGCCGGTCGAAGGCCTCGCGCATACGATGCACCTCGTCCAACCCTCCTTCGAGCGCGGCCAGTGCCGCTCGCTGCGCCACGTTGTTGACGTTGGACGTGAGATGGGACTGCAGCTTGCCTGCGGCCGTCGCCACGGCGGGAGGCCCGATGAGCCAACCGACTCTCCACCCGGTCATGGCGTAGGTCTTGGCGACGCCGTTCACCACCACGGTGCGATCTGCAGCCGCCGGCGCCACGGCAGGCAGCGAGGTGAACACGGCGTCGCCATAGACGAGGTGCTCGTAGATCTCGTCGGTCAAGACCCAGACGTGATTGTCCGCCGCCCACTCCCCGATCGCACGTACCTCGTCGGGGGCATAGACGGCCCCCGTGGGATTGGACGGCGACACGAACACCAAGAGCTTGGTGCGTTCGGTGCGGGCGGCATCCAGTCGGTCGATCGTGACCTTGAACCCTTCGGCGATGCCGCTCGGCACCTCGACCGGAACCCCGCCGGCAAGGCGGGCGGCCTCCGGATACGTCACCCAGTACGGCGACGGGAGCAGGACCTCGTCACCCGGATCGAGCAGCATCTGGAAGGTGGCGTAGACGGCGTGCTTGCCACCGTTGGTGATCACCACCTGCGAGGGCTCAGCTGGATAGCCGGAGTCGCGCATCGTCTTCTCGGCGACCGCCTCCTTGAGCTCCGCCAGGCCGGAGGCCGCCGAGTAGTGATGGTTGCGGGGGTCGGCGAGCGCCCGACTAGCCGCAGCGACGATGTTTTCCGGGGTGGCGAAGTCCGGTTCGCCGGCACCGTACGAGATGACCGGTTCTCCCGCTTTCTTCAGCCTGGCTGCCTCTGCGGAGATGGCCATCGTCGCCGACTCACCGAGGGCTTGCGCCCTTTGGGACAACTCGCTCATGATCACTACCCTCCCGGGCGGGCCTTCTCGTTGCCGCCAGCACCCTACTTTCGGACGGAGCCATGCCAGACCTCCCCGACATCACGCTGCCCGCCGAACTCGTCCCCAGGGACGGACGCTTCGGATCGGGACCGTCCGCAGTCGATCCGGGGGCGCTCCATGCGCTCGCGGCCACCGGCGCTTCCTATCTGGGGACCAGCCACCGCCAACCGACCGTGCGCAACGTCGTCGCCGACGTGCGTCGCGGTATCGCCGAGCTGTATGCACTTCCCGACGGCTACGAGGTCGTGCTCGGGGTGGGCGGGGCCACGGCTTTCTGGGATGCCGCCGCCTTCGGTCTCATCGAGCACGAGAGCCAGCACCTGAGCTTTGGTGAGTTCTCCTCGAAATTCGCCGCCGTCGTCTCGGCCGCTCCCCACCTCACGGCCGAGATCATCGCGAGCAAACCCGGCACGCACCCTCTCCCGGTGAGCCGCTCCGACGTCGACGTCTATGCGCTCACCCACAACGAGACTTCTACCGGAGTGATGATGCCGATCGCTCGCCCCGACGGTGCCGCCGGGCTCGTCGCCGTCGATGCGACCTCAGCCGCCGGGGCCGCACCACTCGACCCCACCGAGATCGACGCCTACTACTTCTCCCCACAGAAGGCGCTCGGCAGCGAGGGAGGCCTCTGGGTGGCGATCATGTCGCCCGCGGCCGTGGAGACGATCGAGCGCATCGCACGTTCCAATCGCTGGATACCCCCCTTCCTCTCACTCCAGCTCGCGGTGGAGAACTCCCGCAAGGATCAGACCTACAACACGCCATCGCTGGCGACGCTCTTCCTCCTACGTCACCAACTGGAACGGATGCTGGAGCAAGGCGGTTTGGAATGGGCGACCAAGCGCTCGACAGCTTCGTCCGCCCACATCTACGACTGGGCGGAAGCGAGCGACCACGCTGCACCGTTCGTGACAGACGCGGAGATGCGCAGCATCACGGTGGCGACAATCGACCTGAGCCCGCAATTCGACGCCGACACCGTGGAGGGCGTGCTGCGAGCCAACGGGATCCTCGACACCGCCGGCTATCGCAAACTCGGCCGCAACCAGCTGCGGATCGCCTGCTTCCCCAACATCGATCCCGACGATGTGGCAACGCTGACCGCGGCGATCGACTACATCGTCGCCCATCTCTGACCGCCGCCGGCGCACCGGCCGACGATCACGGCTCCGGGGTGCGGGCTCCGAGCTCGCGATCGATCATCAACATGGCATGACCTTGCCCTTCGGCGCGGGCGAGATCGTCGATGATCTGCTTCACCGTTGCCTCCTCCTCCACCTGCTCGTTGACGAACCAATCGAGGAGCGGAATCGAGGCGAAGTCGCCGCCGTCGACTGCTTTGCGATAGAGAGCGTTGATCGAGGCGGTCACTTCCTGCTCGCCCGCAAGAGCCCGCCGAAACACCTCGAGCGGGCTGTCAAACGAGCTGTCCGGGGCAGCGATGGCGCCCAGCGTGACCGGTGCGTCGCGATCGAGGACGAAGCGGTAGAAGCGCATTGCATGGGCGCGCTCTTCTTCGGCTTGCAGCTCCATCCAGTTCGCCATCCCCGGATAGGAGTGGCTCTCCAGCCACGCAGCCAGGGCGAGGTACTGGTGCGCCGAAGCGAACTCGAGCGTGATTTGATCGTTGTAGGCATCGAGCAGAGAACCGTCGAGCGCCATGGCAGCCACTCCTCGCCGAGACATTGGCGACGGAGTGTACCCATCGGGTGATAGCGTGCCCGGGCTGATTCCTTGCGAGGCGGGAGCGTCCCGATGACCTATGTGCTGTGGCGTGCGCTCGACGGCAGCGGTTTCGACAGGTGCACGCTGGAACCGATGCCGGGTGGCCACCGCTTGTCCGGCACCGCGCTGTTTGCCCTGGACGGCGAGGGATACGAGATCCGCTACAGCGTGCTCACCGACCCGTCGTATGCGGCCACCACGGTGGGAGCGCATGTTCAATCCTCGGGCAACGACCGCAGGATGGCGCTGGCGGCGGACGGTGAAGGCTCATGGAGCGTAGGTGATGAGCCGCTGCTCGATCTCTACGGCGCCATCGACCCAGACTGCAGGTGGACACCGGCGACCAACTCGCTGCCCATTCTCCGTCTTGGGCTGGATGTCGGCGATTCTGCCGAGATCACAGCGGCCGTGGTCGATTTCCCCGGCCACGGCATATCTCGCCGCACGCAGCGATACACCAGGATCGCCGCAGACACCTACCGATACGAGTCGGACACCATGGAGGCCGAGCTCTTGGTGGACGCCAACGGGCTGGTTCGCCGCTACGGCGACCTGTGGGAGGCAGTGGCTCCAGCTGGTGAGGCCGGCCACGACTAGCCGGAGGAATCGGCGCCCACCGCATCGAGCAACGCCGGCACTCGCCACAGCCCGGAGTATTCGAAGGGATACTCCGTGTCACCGACGACCAGGGTGAGCCGGGTGGGCCGGAAGAACCCACCTCGGCGCAACCGGGCCGACTGGAGATCTCTCCGGGACAGCTCGGTGCGCAAGCCCCCTGGCCTTCCCACCCTGCCGTTCTCGTGGACAAGAATCCGCCGGTCCGTGATGGCGAGGTAGACCTGGAGTCTCGTCGCGGGCACCGGATGTTCTCGAGCCCGGCGCTTGGCGAGCAGATTCCCGGCAAAGCCCCCGAGCACGCCCCCGGCGAGGGGCACGAGCACGGCGCCGCTTCCTGTTGCCGAGCTGGCGATCGACCCCACTGCCACCCCGACCACGATGCCGAGAAAGAACGGCATGTAGGTGCCGCCGAGCCATACCGGGAGCGCCACCTCCACCGTTTCACCCTTCTTGAGGTGGCTCTTCGCAACACCTTCGAATCGCTCGACGCTGCGGACTGACAAATCGCTCTTCGCCATCGTTCCCTCCGTGGCTCCACCGTAGCCTGCGGGTGGGCGGCAGGCCGATCACTAGGCTCGAGACATGAAGCGTTTGCTGGTGATGCGTCACGCCAAGTCGGACTGGGAGGCCGGCGTGGCGAGCGATCACGCTCGTCCGCTGAACGCCCGGGGTCGGGCGGCGGCGCCGCTGATGGGCAGACTTCTTGCCGCACTCGACGAGGCTCCCGACCTCGTGCTCACCTCATCGGCCGTCCGGGCGCGAACCACGGCGGAGCTGGCGGCCGAGGCCGGGGACTGGAACGCAGCGATCGAAGTACGTGATGCCCTCTACGGCGCAGGCCCCGACGGCGTGGTGGAGGAGATCATGAGCGCACCGGAAACCGTCGGACGGCTGATGGTCGTCGGGCACCAACCGACGCTGGGTGGTCTCGTCGCCAGACTCACGGGCGGCAACGTCGCTGTGAAGACGGCCACCGTGGTGATCATCGACCTCTATCTCGGCTCGGCATGGGAGAGTCTGGAGCCACCCCACGGGGAGCTCGTCGCCGTGCTCCAGCCGCGGCACGTCAAGCGAGTCGTGGAGGGTTCGGCGTGAGCCAGATCCATGGCGGACAACTGATCGCCCGAGCTCTGCAGCAGGAGGGCGTCGACACCATCTTCACCCTCACCGGCGGCCATGTCGTCCCCATCCTCGATGGGTGCGTCCAGGAGGGGATTCGCATCATCGATGTTCGCCACGAGGCAACGGCCGCGCATGCGGCGGAGGCTTACACCCGGCTCACGGGCCGTCTCGGGGTGGCGGTGGTCACGGCCGCCCCGGGCGTGACCAACACCACGACCGCTGTGCTCAACGCCCACTTCTCCAACACGCCGATGCTGGTGATCGGCGGTCGTCACCTGGTGCGACAGGAACATGCCGGAGGTCTCCAGGAAATGGACCATCCACCGCTGCTGCGCACCATCACCAGGCTCGCCACGACCGCCTGGGAGACGGAGCGGCTCGGCGAGTACGTGGCGCTGGCGGCTCGCCACGCCTTCGCCGGAAGGGGCGGACCGGTGTTCCTCGACATCCCGCTGGATGTCCAAGGCGGGATGATTGACGACACGCACGAATTGCCCACCGACTACCGATCGCACACACCTCGAGGCGCGGACCAGACGACGGTCGAGCTCGTAGCCGGGTTGCTCGCCGGTGCAGAACGACCGGTGGTCTTCGCCGGCACCGGGGTGCGCCAGGGGGATGTCGCCGCTCTGCGTACCGTCGTGGAGGCGCTGGACGCACCGACCTACCTCAACGCAGGCGCTCGTGGCGCTCTCCCTCCCGGGCATCCCCAACTCGGAGTCTGGGCTCGCAGCAAGGCGTTCCAAGGCGCCGACCTCGTCTTCGCGCTCGGAGTGGACTGGGACTTCCGCACCGGCTATGGCAGGAAGATCGCCGACGAGGCCATCGTCGTCCAGGTCGACGCCGAGCCGACGAAGATCGGCTGGAATCGCAGCGCACATCACGGCATCGTGGCCCGCCCGGGGCGCTTCTTGGCACAGCTCGCCAAGGTGAGCGATCGGTTCGGCGTCACCGGGCGGTCGTGGACGGCGGAGATCATGTCGATCGAGGAGGAGCGTCGCCGCAGCGCCGAGAACGAAGCCACAGACGACGCGACCCCGGTGATGCCCCAGCGGTTTGGTCGCGATGTCGCCGAGTTCTTCGGCGACGACAGCATCATCGCAGTGGACGGCGGCGACATCGTCTCGACGACCGCCAAGTGGCTTCGCATCTCCACCCCGGGGCATCTCCTCGAGCCGGGACCGGCCGGCACGCTGGGAACAGGTCCCGGCTTTGCGCTCGCCGCCAAGGTCACCCACCCCGACAAACGGGTCGGCATCGTCTTCGGTGACGGCGGGTTCGGGTTCAACGGGTTCGAATACGACACCTATGTCCGTCACGGTCTCGCCATCATCGGTGTCGTCGGCAACGACGGGGTGTGGAACAACATCAAGACGTTTCACCGCATGTTCTACGGCGACCGCGTCGTCGCCTCCGATCTGGGACGCCGGTCGTACCACGAGGTGGTGACCGCGCTCGGTGGCCACGGTGAGCTCGTGACCGAGCCGGCGGAGATCGTCCCAGCACTGCGCCGCGCCGAGGCGTCCGGCAAGCCGGCGCTGGTGAACGTTCACCTCGCCGAGACCACTCGCGCCTCGAGCAATTACGCAGTCTGAGCGCACACCCCATCTGCCTACCATCCCGCCGATGATCGATCTGCGGTCCGACACCGTCACCCGTCCCACCGCAGCCATGCGCGAGGCGATAGCGGCTGCACCCGTTGGCGACGACGTGTTCCACGACGACCCCTCGGTTCTGGCCCTCGAGGACCGGGTTGCCGGCCTGCTGGGCATGGAGGATGCGATGTACGTGCCGAGCGGCACGATGTCCAACCAGACAGCGATCAAGGTCCATACGCGACCCGGGGACGTGGTGCTCGCCGCCGAGCACGCCCACATCCACATCCACGAGCTCGGCGCGCCGTACGTGCTGTCCGGCGTGACCCTGCACTTCGTGCCATCCGATTCCGGGAGCTTCACCGGCGATGCCGTACGACACGCAGTTCCGGAGCGACCGGATTCGATGCCGTCGTCGCTCTACCAGCCGGTTGAGCTGGTTGCCGTCGAGAACACCCACAATGCCGCAGGTGGGGTGCCGTGGCCGGCCGAGAGGTTGCGAGACGTCGTGGAGGCGGCCGACGCCCTCGGCCTCGCCAAGCACATGGATGGCGCACGGTTGTGGAACGCCGCGGTCGCCACGGCCACGCCCGAAGCCGAGATAGTCGCCGGATTCGACACGGTCAGTGTTTGTTTCTCCAAAGGCCTCGGCGCTCCCATGGGATCGGCGCTGGTCGGGCGCAAGGACCTGATCACCGAGGCGCGCCGCTACAAACAGATGTTCGGCGGCGGCTTTCGCCAGGCAGGCATGATGGCCGCGGGTGCGTTGTACGCCCTCGAACACCATCGCAGCCGTCTCATCGAGGACCACGCCAATGCCACGAAGCTCGCCGCCGGATTGGCCGAGACACCCGGCGTGGAGGTCGATTCGGCAGCCACCAACATGGTGTACTTCTCACTCACCGCCGGGAATGCGCCCGCCTTCGAGCAGCGGTGCCGGGACGCAGGCGTCGCCCTGATCGCAATGAGCGAGCGGCAGATCCGAGCCGTGTGCAATCTCCACGTCTCGAGCGGCGACATCGACCGTGCGCTCGAGGTGATGGCCACCGCGGCTCACGAATGAGCCGTGCGCAGCCCGTCGTACTCCGAATCGTCCACCTGAACGACATCTGCGACGTTCCAGCTGTAGAGCAGCTTCTGACCGGCAACCGAACCGGTGAAGGATTTGAGTCCGCGCAGCAGCTCCCAGCGTTCTTCGAGCGACAGGCTGGCCCGTACCACGAGTGGCGGTGCCGGGTAGGGACCGAGCGTTTCCACCACTCTCACCTGATCGAGCAGAGGGTGGCGCCGGCTGCGCAGCATGTCCACGACGATCGAAGCGACGCAAGCAAACGCTTCAGCATCCTCAGCCACGATGCGCATCGAGTCGAGATGAGAACCGGAGAGCACCGAAGTACGCAGCGCCGCTGGTGCCTCGGATGAAGTGCGCATCCGGTCGAGGACCATGCACTGGCCGGAGAGCGACTCGGGATCACTGAGAACGAACCGACCACTGAGCGCATCGGCCAGCGAGCCTGCGTCGCTGCGCTGCGACACGATGACATCACCGAAGTAGACGGGCTGGCGCGCATACCGGCCCGGCGCCATCACCGGTGCGGCAAGTGCGACATATGGCCAACCGCCCTCGCCCTGCTCGGTGACGTGCCGGTGGCCGGGGACCCATCCGAGGTCGGTCATGTGGGTGGCCAGTGCCAGCATCGGTGGAATCAGGTCGCGCGACAATGCCGCCACGCCGAGGGCGCAGTGGGCAGACAGGCCGCGCAGCAACCTCACGAAGAACGGATCGGCCACGGCCGACAGCGCCGAAACCCCATGCAGTCGCCTCATCGTCCGAGCACGTCCACGGACACAGGCTTGCCGCGGCGAAGATCGTTGCCGAGGGCGGCTGCGGTGCGCAGCAGCGGTTCGACGGCTCGTCTTCGTTCATCGGGCCCGAAGCGCAGCACGGGCGCATGGATCGAAACCGCCGCAGGGGACGCCGCGGTCGGGTTGATCGCTGCTGCGAGGGCGGCAGTCCCATCGGCCCACTCGTCGAAGGCCGTTGCGTACCCCGCTTCGGCGATCCGGTGCAGGTCTGCGACCACATCGGCATCGGCCCCGTCGTTGCCCCCTGCCAGCAGCGATTCGTCCTCTGTACCGGTTCCGATCGTCGCTGCCAGTAGTGCCTTCCCGGCCGCAGTCGTGACCAGAGGTGCGCACCTGCCCGGCCAGATGAGACGGCGCCGGCTCCGGGACCCGGCTGCACAGGCCACGACGACGATGGCGTCGCCGCGGCGCACACACAGTGAGACCCACTCGTCGAGCTCTGCGGCGAGTGCGTGAAGGTGAGACAGCATTGGTGCCGACACCCCGCACTGGCCAAGCGCAGTGTCGGCGAGCCCGATGAGCGTGAGCCCGAGCGAGTATCTGCCGCTGGGGTTCTGCCAGACGAGACCTTCGTCCTGCAGCGTGGCCAGGATGCGCGAGACCGTGCTCTTGTGCAGACCGACGCGCCGGCTGATCTCGGTGACCGACAGCTCGGGCTCGAGCCGCGTGAAAGCTCCGAGTATGGCGACGGCGCGTTGCAGCGATCGATGCGTGGTCGTTCGCTGTGGTGAACCCATCACGGAGCCCCTTCTTCCGGAATGGTGCTGGGAATGAAGCTGGATCCGCTCGATCCGCACTGGCCGGGGATCAGTCTATGAACGGTCCCCGGGCGGAGCCATGGTGCGAACGGGCCATTGGCCTGGAAACCTCTGGCAGCTGCGGTCAGCGCTCGATTGCTTGGAGATAGCTGGTGTCGATGAAGCGGCTGAAGTCCACCTTGGACTGCTCCACCTCGCCGAGCCGCACCAACTCGGCGATCTGTTCCTGGAGGTGCCGCTGCACGAACCCTCCCAGCCATTGATCGGTGAGCTGTACCTCGATCGGCGGAAAGGTGAACCAGATGTCGCCGGACAGGAAGCTGCCCACGTCGCTCATTCCGGCTGCCTCGGCGATCATCGGGTTTGTCGCTTCGGGGTCGACCGACCACCTGTCGTTGAACTCCTGGGTCGCCCGCAAGAACGACGTGACCACATTGGGATACATCTCCCCAAATCCCGCGGGGATGGCAACGATGTCGTAGGTCGAGATTCCGACATCTTTCTCCTGCTCGGCGCCGGTCATGATCACGTTGCCGCCACGGTCCAGCATTTGGACCAGCGGCGCACCGAAGGCACAGCCAACGTCGATCTCCCCTGCTGCGAAAGCAGCTGAGGTCTCCGCCCCGCCGTGCGCCTCGACGATGTCGACCGACTCCACATCCACGCCGAGATACTCCATCATCGACAGCAGCTTGTAGTGGGTCACATTGCCGAGAGGCGTCATGATGGTCTTCCCGGGGAGCACCTCTGCGGCGTTGTCCTTGGTCACGCCCAGCTGACCCTGGGCGACACAGTTGTCCGCCTCGGCGTACGCCACGGCGATGGCGATGAGCCGCAGATCGGCACCGTCGTTGACGTGGATCGCAAAGGGAACCACGCCTTGTGAATAGGCGATGTCGATCTCCCCGGCCTCCATGGCCTCGGCCATCTCACCGCCGTCCTCCATGGGAATCCACTCGATGGGCACCCCCACGGCCTCGGCAAAGCTTCCGTCGAGCTGACCCGCCTGGTTCGGTGTCGGCCAGGCATCGAAGTACGCCAAACGCAGTACCTCTGGAGTCTCGGCACCGGCGACGGCAACCGGAGCACTGCTGCTGGGTTCCTCACTCGAGGCGGACGACGGGCTGTCGCCACACCCGGCGGCGAGCGATACGACGCCGAGGATGGATACGAGAAGGCGTCGCATGCCGGGGGGAACTCCTTTGCCTGCTCCGGGTTGGTGTTTGTGGGGCGCAGTGGCGCAGTTGACGGCCCAAGAGACAATAAACGCCGGTCAGAGGAACCCGAACACGACAACGCGGTGCACGTCGTCCTGCGGAATAACGCAGATCCGGGCTTGGTTGATTCGCTTGCCCCCATGACTCACCCCGAAGTCACCCTCACTCCCGCAGGCGCGAGTTCACTCGTTGCCGCTGCGTCTTGGGACACCGCCAAAGACGGCATGTTCCGAGTCGGCATCGAGTTCGAGCGTCTTCCGATCAGGATCCGCAACGCTCGCCAGGGTCCGCTCACCATGCGTCTCCCCCTCGAAGGCGCAGATATCTCGGTGACGTCCATCCTCGACGCCGCCGCAGAATCTGGCCGCCTTGGCTTCCGCAGGGACGACACGACTTCGCCTCGCTACGTCGATTCCGCCGGTGGCGCCCTCACCTTCGAGCCCGGTGCGCAGATCGAGCATTCGACACCGGTCCACCTCACGGCTGCGGCAGCCATCACCGACGTGCAACGCACCGCTCATGCCCTGGACGACGTGTTCGGCCGCCATGACGTGACGCTGGTGCCCCTGGGGATCGACCCGTGGCATCCAGTGGCCGCCGTGCCGCAGCAGCTCCACAGCGGTCGCTACGTTGCCATGGAGGAGTACCTGGCACGGCGTGGGCCGCATGGTGCGGTGATGATGCGCCATACGGCGTCGATGCAACTCAACCTCGACGCCCCGCCGACACCATTGGGCACGCAACGGTGGCGACTGGCCAACCTGCTCGCCCCCATCTGGACGGCATGGTTCTCCACGAGCCCGGCACGCGGCGTGCACAGCACGCGTGCTCACACCTGGCGCCACGTCGATCCCACCCGTACGGGGTTCCCCCGGCGGCTCGGGGAAGCCGTGCCGATCGCCGAGATCGTCACCGAGAGTGCGCTCGCCGCCGACGTTCTGCTCGTCGAACGGGCTGGGCGGACCTTGCCGGGCACACCCGGCTTTCGCTTCCGTGACTGGCTGCGAGAGGGGCACCCGGTCTGGGGCCCACCCACGGCCTCCGATCTCGCAGGACACCTCACCACGCTGTTTCCCGAGGTTCGGCTCCGTAACAGCGTGCTGGAGCTGCGGAGCATCGACGCTCCACCGATGCGCTGGCTCCCCGCCGTGGTGACGTACGTCGTCGGTGCGTTGTATGACGAACGCGCCCTCGATGCGCTACTCGACCTGCTCACCCCGCGGCTTGCCGGGATCGCAGAACTTCACCGTGCCGCCACGGCTACCGGCCCGACCCACCCCGCCCTGGCTCCGGTGGCGACGGAGGCGATGCGGCTTGCCCTCGAGGGTGCAGAGCGTCTGGGGGCGACCCAATTCGAACGAAGCCACCTCGCCGGCGCCGCCGAGTTCCACAACCGCTACGTCGAACCAACGACGACGATGGCCGCCGAGCTGCACACGGAGCTCAGACGATCGTCCCGGACCGCAATGGCCTGGGCCACCACCGCCACGATTCCGCATCGAGGAGGTTTCTCGTGACCACCCCCGCCACCACCCCGGACGTCCGCAAGCGCTCGCTGTCGAGCACGCTCGACCGGATCCGGGTACGCAGCAAACGCATGATCGATCCGCTCACCGACGATGACGTGCACCGGCAACACAGCGAGCTGATGAGCCCGCTCGTCTGGGATGTCGGGCACGTGGCCAACTTCGAGGAATGGTGGTTGGTTCGCGAGGTCGGCGGCGGGCAGCCGCACGACGTCCGTCTCGACCACGTCTACAACCCGTTCGACAATCCGCGATGGGTACGTGCCGACCTCCCCATCCTGCCCCGCACCGAGGCGCTCGACTACATGGACAACGTACGTGGCGAGGCGCAGCTCGTACTGGACCGGGCACGATTCGACACCGGTGACGAACTGCTGCGCGATGGGTACGTGTTCGAGATGATCGTCCAGCACGAGGCGCAGCATCAAGAGACCATGCTCCAGGCAATCGATCTGCGCAGCGATCTCGCTCCGTACCTGCCGGCGGCTCACCCTCATCGACCCGACCCACGGCGCGCGGTCGACGACGAGGAGCGCATCGTGATCCCCGGAGGGCGCTTCGTGATGGGAACCGACGACCGCAGTGCCGCCTACGACAACGAGCGGCCGGCACACACTGTGGATGTTGCGACGTTCGCCATCGACAAATACCCCGTCACCGCCCGGCGCTTTGCCGCATTCGTGGCCGATGGTGGCTACGAACGTCCCGAGCTGTGGACCGCCGCGGGACGCACGTGGCTGGAGAGCACGGATGCCCGAGCCCCCGGGGGGTGGATCCCGAAGCTGGGTGGCGGCTGGCTCGTGCGCCGCTTTGGCCGCATATTCGATCTCGACCCGGCGGAGATCGTGGAGCACGTGAGCTTCCATGAGGCGGAAGCGTTCGCCCGCTGGGCAGGTGGACGCCTCCCCACGGAGTTCGAATGGGAGAAGGCAGCCTCCTGGGATCCCGGCACCCGGACCGCCCATGCCTACCCGTGGGGCGACGAGCGACCGGACACGAGCCGCGCCAACCTCGGTCATGTCGGCTGGGGACCTTCCCGGGCTGGCGGCTACCCGGCGGGCGCATCGGCATACGGCGTGGAGCATCTGCTCGGCGACACCTACGAGTGGACGACGAGCTTCTTCCAGCCCTATCCGGGTTACACGACGTTCCCCTATCCGGAGTACAGCGAGGTCTTCTTCGGCGAGGACTACCGGGTGTTGCGCGGCGCCTCGTGGGCGACGTCCCGCAGCGTGGCTCGAACCACGTTCCGCAACTGGGATTACCCGATACGTCGCCAGATCTTCTCTGGTATCCGGGTCGCCTGGGACATCGAGACGGAGAGTCCCTGATGTGCCGCCTGGCTGCCTACACGGGCGCAGCCAAGCCGCTGAGCACGCTGTTGTTCGATGCGAAGCATGGACTCGAACACCAGGCCTACGCCCCGCAGGAGATGCTGCGCGGCTCGGTGAACGTCGACGGCACCGGCATCGCCTGGTGGGACGGCATAGCGACTCACCCATTGCGCTACGTCAGCGAACATCCGCCGTGGTCCGACCCGAATCTGCCCGACCTGGCCCCGCGTCTGAACAGCAGTCTGCAGTTGGCCGCGGTGCGATCGGCGACACCGGGCATACCCTTCGGCGCCGCCAACGTCCCACCGTTCGTCGCCGGCGGCCTGGCCCTGGTCCACAACGGATTGATCGGCGACTTCACCGGACCGCTGGGACGAGACATCGTCGCCACCATCCCCGACGATCTCTTTCCGCAACTTGCCGTGCTCAATGACTCGCGCGTCCTCTTCTTGCTGGCAGTAGCCCGCTACCGGGAGACCGGGGACCTACACACCGCCGTTGTTGCCGCGGTCGATGCGGTTGCGGCCACGGTGCGACGCCACAGCGGACAGGCGATGCTCACTGTGGCTGCCGCCGACGCCGCCGGCATCGTGGCCCTCCGCACCTCGGTCGGTTCCCCGCAGAACACGCTGTACACCCGGGCCGCCGACGATGGGCTGTGGCTGGCGTCCGAGCCCCTCGATGACGACCCACGCTGGCGAGCACTGCCGGAACACACGGTTACGGATCTACGCGACGGCCTCGTCACCACCCATCGCCTACCCGCATGACCAACCACCGCCTTCGGGAAGGAGAGACCATGGACGTTGTGTCGGAAGCCCCCACCAGCCTGCGGCATCTGTCGGCACCGAAAGACCTGCACGCCGAGATGGCCGCCGATGTCCTCGCCGGCATGCTGCGCACGCCGAAAGCCATTCCCTCCAAGTACTTCTACGACGCGATCGGATCGAAGTTGTTCGACGAGATCACGCGGCTTCCCGAGTACTACCTGACCCGCACCGAGACCACGATCCTCGCCGAACATGCCGACCTCATCATGGACGTGGCACGACCGGCCGAACTCGTCGAGCTGGGCTCGGGCTACTCCACGAAGACTCGGCTGTTGCTCGAAGCGATGCATCGAGCAGGCACCGGCTCGACCTATGTGCCGATCGACATCAGCGAAGATGCCATCGCACGCGCCACCGAGATGCTGCGCAAGGATCACCGCCGGCTCCAGATCGAGGGTCTCGTCGGTGATTTTCTCACCGATCTCCCCAAGATCCCGCCCGGTCCGCGCCGCTTGGTGGCGTTCCTCGGATCGACGATCGGCAACCTGCTCCCCCCCGCTCGTGCGGATTTCTTCCAGACCGTGGCGCAGACGTTGCAGCCGGGCGACTGCTTTCTCCTCGGCGCCGATCTGGTCAAGGACCAGGACACCATGATCGCCGCCTACAACGACAGCGCCGGTGTGACCGCCCGCTTCACACGCAATGTGCTCAACGTGATCAACCGAGAGCTCGACGCCGATTTCGACATCGACAAGTTCTTGCACGTGCCGTGGTGGAACGACGAGATGTCGTGCATGGAGGCGTGGCTCGAGGCGACCGAGGACATGCATGTGCACATCGGCGACCTCGATCTCACGGTCGCCATCGCCAAGGGTGAGCAGATCCACACCGAGGTCTCGTGTAAATTCACGGCGGAGGGCCTTCGCTACGAGCTGGCCGAGGCGGGCCTCACCATGACCCACTGGCTCACCGACCCCGACGAGATCTATGCGGTCTGCCTCAGCTCGAAGTCCGGGTCTCTTCTCTGATCCTCGACCGCATGTAGAGAGGTTGGGCACGTGGGAGTCCTGGACGAACTGGATCTGCGGGTGAAGCCTGCCAACGCCGCACAGAGGTTGGCGCAGCGGCTGGCCTCGAGCAGGCCCGTAGCGTGGTTGTCCCAGCGCATGCTCTATCCGGTGGACAAAGCGCTGTTCGAGATGAGCGCCGGACGCGTGACCTTCGCCGGCCTCGTTGCCGGGCTGCCCGTCGTCATGCTGACGACGACAGGCAACAACAGCGGTCGGCCGATAACGATGCCTCTGCTCGGCATCCCGATCGACCGGGACCTCGCCGTGATCGGCACGAACTACGGCCAGCAACCGACACCGGGCTGGGTGTACAACCTGGAGGCCGACCCGACGGCGACGGTGAGGTACCGCGACCGATCCGCCCGAGTCATTGCACGCCGAGCCAATGCCGAGGAGACCGAACGCACCTTCGAGCTGGCCAAGACCATCTACCTGGGCTACCGCTCCTACCGCCAACGAGTCTCCCAACGCGAGATCCGGGTCTTCATCCTGACACCGCCTTGACCAACGGGTCTGTCCCCGCCGGGGGGAAGGGGCCCCCTGCGGGAGCTGCGCAGCAGCGGAGCGGGGGTGGTGGGTGGTGGGCACCGGGTCTACGGGGTCTGTCCCCCCGTTTGGGGGGACAGGGCCCCCTGCGGGAGCTGCGCAGCAGCGAAGCAGGGGTAGGGGGGCATGGCGGCCTCCCTGGGATGCTCGTACCGTGACCCAGCCAGCCTTGGTTCAGTCATCCTTGAACAGAACCGGGGGGGGGGGGGGGGGGGGGGGGGGGGGGGGGGGGGGGGGGGGGGGGGGGGGGGGGG
>JBFISM010000016.1:0-39319 GCA_041608535.1 Acidimicrobiia bacterium | reverse complement strand
GTCCACCGGGTAGTCGGCATTCGCCCGCACATCGAGCGTGCGGAGCTCGTCCGCCCACTCGAGCAGCGTCATGAGCCATGGGTCCTCGATGTCGGGCACGATCGAATCGAGCTTGCCGAGGTACACCTCGCCGGTGGTGCCGTCGAGCGAGATCCAGTCGCCCTCCTCGACCTCGGTGTCGCCCACCGACATCATCCGGCTCTGCAGGTCGATCTGCAGCTCACTTACGCCGACGACCGCCGGTTTCCCAAACTGGCGAGCGACGAGTGCGGCGTGGCTCGTGCGCCCGCCGCGGCTCGTGAGAATCCCGTTTGCGGCGAGCATTCCGTGCACGTCGTCGGGCTTCGTCTCGGGCCGCACCATGATCACGTCCCGGCCGTGTTCCTTCGCCCACTCCTCGGTGAGGTCGGCATCGAAGGCGACGACACCGACAGCTGCGCCGGGGGAAACGTTGAGCCCGGACGCAAGGAGCTGCGCGGCTTTCTTGGTCTCCGGGCTGAACTGCGGGTGCAGGAAGAAATCGACCTGTTCGGGCTGAACCCGCATGACTGCCTCGGTCCGGTCGATGAGACCCTCCTCGGCGAGACTGACGGCGATCCGAACCGCCGCCTGGGCGGTCCGCTTGCCGTCGCGGGTCTGCAGCAGCCAGAGCTTCCCGCTCTCGACGGTGAACTCCATGTCCTGCATGTCGCGGTGGTGCGCCTCGAGGGTCCGCGCAATATTGGCGAAC
This sequence comes from Acidimicrobiia bacterium, assembly GCA_041608535.1. Lineage (GTDB taxonomy): Bacteria > Actinomycetota > Acidimicrobiia > Spongiisociales > UBA5794 > JBFISM01. Next base: position 38,589 of record JBFISM010000016.1, on the reverse strand, counting down.
TCCTCGTAGAGCGCGGGCATCTCCACGGCCATGTCGGCCATCCGCTGGGTCGGCCGAATCCCGGCCACGACGTCCTCGCCTTGGGCGTTCACCAGGAAGTCGCCTTCGATCTCATTCTCACCGGTCGTCGCATTCCGCGACATGGCGACGCCGGTGGCCGAGTCGTCGCCCATGTTTCCAAAGACCATCGTCTGGATGTTGACCGCCGTGCCGAGGCCGTGGTCGATGCCTGCGGCGTTGCGGTAGTCGACGGCGCGCTTGCCGTTCCACGACTTGAACACCGCCTCGGTGGCGAGCCGCAGCTGCTCGATCGGCTCGTCGGGGAACCGCACTGCGATACCCTTGAACTCGTCGACGATCGAGCGGAGGTCCTCGACGGTCAGTTCGGCGTCCGACTCCGCGCCCCGCCGGATCCGCGACCGTTCGAGCACATGCTCGAACAGCTCGTCGCGGAGACCGAGCACCACGGATCCGAACATCTGGATGAGCCTCCGGTAGGAGTCGTAGACGAAGTGCTCGTCGCCCGTGAGGGCGACCATGCCTTCGGCCACTTCGTCGTTGAGACCGATATTCAGGACGGTGTCCATCATGCCGGGCATCGAAAACTTGGCTCCCGACCGGACCGATACCAGGAGCGGGTCCGACGCGTTGCCGAACCGCTTTCCGGTCGCAGACTCGATGGATGCAAGCGCTGCTTCGATTTGCTTCCAGGCCCCTTCGGGCAACTGCTCGTCGGCTTCGAGGTATGCGAGGCACGCCTCGGTGGTTACCGTGAATCCAGGCGGAACTGGGACACCGAGCCGTGTCATGTCGGCGAGGTTGGCGCCTTTGCCGCCGAGGAGGCCGCGCACCGACTCCCAATCGCCGTCGACGTGCGCTTCGGCAGCATCGACCTCGTCGAACCGGTAGACCCATTTTGTATTGGACATTGCTGTGTTCGCTCCTGCTGGTAGGACGCGTGCACGATGCGGCGCGGGGCGGGCCGTCAGGGGTGGAGATCCCAGATCACGCGTCGAGGGTCCCTGCTAGGAGAGGAGTATGCCCCGGCCCGGGCAGCTCAGCAAAGGCCGTTGGCCAGCTGAGCGGATCGAAGGAACTCGTGCGGTGGGGCCCAATAAGACAAATCCTGAACCATTTGCACGGCGACCTGACCGGGAGCATACGCAAACACCTACAACACCTGCGACGACGCGCCGGGTCCAGGCGACGACGGCGGCCATGGTCGTTGAGGGTGTGATGCACCCGCAGGAAACTCGGTGACGGCTTCGGCCGAAGGCCGAAACCGGCGCAGCCCCGACGGAACTACGTTCGAACCGGCACACGATCGTGACGCATCGGAAGAGAAGCTTGTCCACCTGGGAGCCCGCGCGCCGTTCGAACCGGTGCTCCAGGCTCAACGCGACCACGGCGCCGCCCACGGGCAACACCATTGCGTCGACCTCTTCCAGATGCTCCTCGACCGAACCAGCAGCACACCCCGTGAACCACGCTTACCCCCATATCTCGAAATCGTTTGACACGATTACCCCCATAACTGCCGATCCAGCGCACTCTGCGAAATCGTCGTTCCTGCGCCGTATTTGGTAATCGGCGTGGTGAACTGCGGTCAGGCCGGGGTTTCGGCAGGGACACCCAGATGGGCCTCCACGGCGACTGGGACACCGGTGCGGAGCGTGTCGAGGGTGACGCAGAGCTTCTCGGCTTGGTGCAGCAGCATCCGGACCAATCGCTCCTCGACTCCCGTGGCGGGTTGGAGCCGGATCTCGCATCGCAGCTGCTGGAATCCGGATCGGACCGTGGAGTCCATGGCCATGCATCCGCGCACGTCCACCTCACCGACGACTTCCACCTCGAGGTTCTCGATCCTCACACCGAGGTGGTCGGCGATCATGCGCACGGTGCTGTCCATGCAGGCGGCGAGGGCTGCGCAGAGTATGTGCCCGGGGTTGGGCAGATCGTCGTATCCGCCGACTTTGGCGTCGATCCCATACTCCCATTGCACGGTTGGGTAGTCGACGGCTTCGACGGTGCCGTGCCACGCATCGGTGGTGGGGGTCTGCACGGTGCGGACCCGTTTCACCGTGATCGCCTGGGTGCCGTCCCCGGTGTAGATCCGCCGCAGTGGTGCCTGTCGGGTCGCCACAATGGAATGCTGGTCGGTCATCGCTGCTCCTTCCCTTAGTCCGCACGATCGTGCGAAGTCATTAGAGCGTACGACCGTGCGTGCTATCTTGTCAAGGTGATACGACCAAGAAGGCCCCGATGACGAGCCGGAAGACACGCTCAGATGGCGAGCGGTCTCGAGAAGCGATTCTCGACGCCGCCGCCCAGCTCGCCACCGTCGAAGGCCTCGACGGGTTATCGCTCGGGCGGTTGGCCGAAGTGAGCGGGATGAGCAAGAGCGGCGTCTTCGGGCTCTTCGGTTCGAAAGAAGAGCTCCAACTCGCCACCATCGACAAGGCCCGCCACGTGTTCATCAACGAGGTCATCGGCCCCGCCCTCAAAGCTCTACCCGGCCGAGACCAGCTTCTCGCGCTGTGCCTCGAGTATCTCGATCACGTCGAACGACGCGTGTTCCCGGGCGGGTGCTTCTTCGCTTCCGTTGCTTCCGAAGTCAGCAACCGACCCGGACCTGTCCGCGACCGAGTCGCCGACGAACAGAGGCAATGGACCAGTCTCCTCACCGAGAACGCCAAACAAGCCATCGAAGCCGGCGAACTACCGACCGACACCGATCCTGAACAACTCACCCTCGAGCTCAGCACCATGCTCACCGGCGCCGACATCGCCTACCTCCTCCACGAAGACCCCACCATCCTCCAAGCCATCCGCGCCACCATCCGCACCAGGCTCGGACTCTGACCCGACCCGCCGCCGGAAGCCACCAGCACCCGGAATCAGCCGCACAGCTCACGCACCACCCTGAGCAATCTCGCGCACCCACCAGCGTCCGGGATCCGGCAACCGGCGTGGGATTGCCTAACGCGAGGAGCGGCGGCCGGCCGCTGCGCACACGCCGCACCACGCCGCACTCGGTGCTGCAGCGAGGGACTGCTCACGACGTGCCGATCTCGAACACTCGAGTGGTTCGCTCGTGTACCCGATTTGGTGATCGGCACGACAAAGGCGTTCATCTCGAAGTTCGAATCTGATAATCTGATCACATGCCGGATATCACTGCTACTGACGCTGCTCGTCACTTCGCCGATCTACTCGACGGTGTTGAACACCGCGGCGAGCGCTATACAATCGTTCGCCGCGGCAAGGCGGTCGCGCATCTCGAACCGATATCCAGCGGACGTGGCGCCGAAGTCAAGTCGCTCCTGCGCCGGCACCGGCCCGATCCGGCGTGGTCGCAGGAACTGACCGATCTCCGAGGACTGCTGGAGATTGAAGACCGGGCATGAGTCTTCTCCTCCTCGACACTACCTTCCTGATTGATGCCGCGCGTGGCGACGTCACCCTCGACGATGCCATCGACGATGACGACGACGTGGCCATTGCGGCCGTCACCGTCGCCGAGCTGCTCGTTGGAGTCAGGCTTGCCTCTGGCAAGCGGCGGGATGCCCGCCAGGTCTACGTCGAAGAGATCCTCGAGTCGCTCCCCATCATTGCCTACGACCGCAAGGTTGCGGTCGAGCACGCTGACCTCCTTGTCGCCGTTCGCGACCAGGGCCGCCCACGCGGTGCACACGACCTGCTGATCGCTGCGACCGCTCGAGCTACCGATCGGTCTATCGTGACCGCCGATCAGGAGGCATTCACCGACCTTCCCGGTGTCGCCACTGTCATCCACCGCTAGCGCACGACGTGCTGATACCAAGCACTCGGCGAAGTGCTCGCTAGGGCGCCCGACTGGTGATCGGCTCGGTGGTTCGGTCATGGCGCTCGACGAGCTGTCGCTGGTTCCGCCCTCCCGGTGGTCTGTCTCCTTACGTCACTCGGATGGCGGGCAGACTGACCGATCCGAACCAGATCGCCACAGGCAGTTGAACTGAGCCGTTTCCGGGTAGTGAAGCGCGATGAGGGTGTCGGTGTCGGGATCGTATTGGTACTCGAGCCGGAAATCCTCGAACGCCAGTTGCTTGCCCTGCTCGGTGTGGCAGTAGACATCCACGTAGCCTTCGAAGACATATGGGTCCTCGTTGACGATGGTGCCCCACCCCAGGGATGAGCTGCGCATCAACTCCCCATACTGTGCGTAGCAGATAGCGGTGGGGTCGGCCGTACTATGGATGTGGCCCTTTCCGGCTCCGATATGTCCCCTCAGGGAGCGCTCGCCGAGTAGCTGGCCGATCTCATTGCTCTCGTCGAGATAGACACTCTCCCACGACCCGACAAACGGGTTGTCGGGCGGTGCCGCGCCGATGGGCGTGAACCCCGTCATGAACAGAATGGCGAACAGAAGAACGACAGTCGCTCGATTCATGGCTACCTCCCCCAATCTTCGACATGCGGCTACACCGGGATTGCTCGTTCCCAGCCCCGGCTGCCGCTATCGAGTATGAGGGTTCCTGCGCCGGCGTCGCTAGGGCCATCCTTCCTGAGAGCCTCGCCTCGCCCATAATCACGCGCACCGCCACGGCCTTTGCACGTTCGAGGCCGCCCGCTATCCGGCAGCTCTGAGCGGGGAGCTGACACGCTTGGTGGTGTCAGCTCTCCGAGCCACTGGCGCCAATCCAAGTTGTACGCGTCGATCGGTTACCTTCGTACAAGCAATCGATCGGTTACTTATCGATCAGGCCTCAGAGAGAGGGCCCGAGCCCGAGGGGAGCAACATGGACAGCAAGCATGTGACCGTCATGTACAAGTGGACCGCCCACCCGGGCAAGCTCGACGAACTGGCGTCGATCTACCGCGAAGTGACCGACGCTATGAAGGCGAACGAACCCGGCGCCCAGGCGGTTCACATCTACGTCTCTCAGCAGGACAACGCTGTGTATGTCAGGGACGAGTTCGAGGACGCCGCTGCGATGGGGTTCCACCTGAGCACCACCGCGGCTGCCCACTTCCCGCAGCTGATCGCCATCGCCACCCCGGGGCCCTTCTTCTTTCTCGGGGAGGTTCCCGATGAGCTCAAGCTGGCAACCGAACAGATGCAGCTCGGTGGCGAGTTCGCCACGCACGCCGCGGGATTCGACCGCTGAGTCCCCGGGTAGACAGGAGCAGGAGATGACGTTCACCAGGGAGCCACTCCCAGACCATTTGATCGTGCCATCACGAATCGGTGCTGAGATCAGCATCACGGGTAAATGGGTGCCACGGACGCCGGGCGGTCGGTTCCGGAAGTCGGAGGATTCGAGAGAGATGCTGGAGGAGTGGGAGGCCATCCACATCGGTGCCCGCTCCAGCGAGGGGGTCCTCTCAACGGAGATCAACCACGCCGTCGGCGAGGATGCGGTGCTCATCCATCACGTCTTTGAGAACCCAGATGCGCTCTTGAACTACTTCGGGGCAACGGCGACCGAGCACATGGCCGCCCTCAGTGCGGTCGCCATACCGGAGCTGCATCTACTGCGCGGGACTGCGATCCCGGCCTCCGTTCGTCGCGCCATCCTGGACAAGAACGTCCCTGCCGTCTTCGGTGAGCATCTCTATGGGTTCGTCAAGGACGACTACGGCCGTCCCGATCCCGCGACGGCCGTCAACGTGACCGCCAAGTGGACCTGCACACCCGGGGAGACGAGCAACCTCGAGGAGTTGAAGTATTGGTGGCAGCGAGTTGGCACCGATGCCTTCGCGATGGAGGAAGAGATGCTTCGGTTCGAGGTCTACGAGGTCCCCGGCGAGGACGCGCTGATCATCCACGAGGTCTTCAGCAACAACGACGGGCTCAAGTTCCACCTCACCAAGGGCACCGCCGAGCGGTACAAGAAGGACATCGACCAGATCGCAGCGCCCGAGGCCTACTTCTTCCGCGGTCCCGTCTCATGGACCATCAGGACGTACTCGAGGTTCATGCACCTCCCGGCGACGTACTCCAGTCAGGGCAGCAACTACACCCATCCAGGCGGAAGCATGAGCGACGGAACCGTCGCCTGATCCATTGCACAGAGGCGGATCGTGGCAGGCGGCCGGGTGGGGCAGGCGATCCGAGTCGCCTCCGCCGGCCCACGTCGCAGAGTGCCTCAGGCGGGTACACCGAGGGCCACGGGACGTGATCCCCGACCCGACGAACAATGTGGTTTGCACAGCGAGTGAGCGAGAGCTTCGAACCCGAGAAGGGCTCAAGACTCGCAACAGAGACCCAGCGCACACATCACCGTCCACCACGAGCGATATGGCGCACCATTGACAGCGCAATATCCGGCAGAGCATGCGAGGGTGCGCTGATCGTGGGCGATGGCGGTCACCCTCTGCCGGGTTCTACGGTTGGTCAATTCCCGCGGTTCGGCTTGGCTCAGCCAGGCAGATGGCTGAGCGCTCGCCGGATGTTGCGCACCGCTTGGTTGATACGGTTCTCGTTCTCGACGAGGGCAAAGCGCACGAAGCCCTCCCCGCTCGGGCCGAATCCGTTTCCCGGGGAGACGGCGACCTTGGCCCGTTCCAGGAGATGCACGGTGAAATCCATCGATCCCATGGTGCGATATGCGTCCGGGATCTCGGCCCACATGAACATCGTTCCCTTTGGGGCCACGACTGGCCAGCCGATGCGATTGAGCCCCTCGACGAGCGCGTTGCGCCGCCGTTGGTAGACGGACCGGACCTCGTCGATGTAGTCGTCGCCCTCGTCGAGGGCCACGATGGACGCGATCTGGATCGGCTGGAAGGTTCCGTAGTCGAGATAGGACTTGAGCTGTGCCAGCGCACGGATCATGTCCCGGCTTCCCACGACGAACCCGACGCGCCACCCCGCCATCGAGTGGCTCTTCGACAGCGTGTACAGCTCGACCCCGACGTCTTTGGCTCCCGGAACCTGGAGCAGTGACGGGGGCTCGTAGCCGTCGAAGTGGATGTCGGCGTAGGCGAAGTCGTGGACGAGCATCACCTCGTACTCCTGGGCGAACGCCACCAGCTTCTCGAAGAAGCTCAGCTCGACGCATTGGGTCGTCGGATTGTGGGGGAAGCTGGTGATGATGACTCGGGGCCGTGGCCACGAGTCATGAAACGATTCCTCGAGATGGCCGAAGAAATCCGAGTCTGCTCCGATCGACACTCGGCGGACCTCGGCACCGGCCAGTACCGGTGCATAGATGTGGATCGGGTACGAGGGTTCGGGAACGAGGGCCACATCGCCGGGTTGCACCAGGGTCCACAACAAATGCGACAGACCCTCTTTGGCGCCGATCGTCGTGATGGCCTCGGTGTCCGGGTCGAGCTCGACCCCGAATGCGCGCCGGTACCGCTCGGCGATGGCGCGACGCAGGTTGGGCAACCCCCGCGAAGCCGAGTAGCGGTGGTTGCGCGGGGACCGAGCCGCCTCGGCCAGTTTGTCCACGACGAAAGGTGCGCTGGGGATGTCCGGATTCCCGAACGCAAGATCGACGATGTCCTCTCCCCGGCGACGGCCCTCGTGCTTCATCTGGTTGATCTCGGCAAAGACGTAGGGAGGGAGGTTGGTGATGCGGCGGAAGTCCATGGCGCGATCGTACCGCCCTCTCGGGACGGCCCAGGTACCCTGACGCGGCCCGCCACCAGACTGGGAAGTCCGCCGCACATGCCATACGCCGTCCTCTTCCCCGGTCAGGGGAGCCAAACCGTCGGTATGGGCTCCGATGTGTTCGTCGCCCGCAGCGACTTGCTGGGGGCACAGGCGGATCGAGTTCTCGGCTGGTCGCTGCGAGACGTGGTGATGGAGGGTCCTCGAGAGCTGTTGACGGCCACGGATCGTGCGCAACCGGCGCTGTATGCCGTGTCGTATGCGCTCTGGGAGGAGTTCGCCATGCGAGCTCCCATGCCGGCGGCTGCAGCCGGGCACTCACTCGGCGAGTACACCGCGCTGGCCGCTGCAGGGGTCTTCGACTTCTTCACGGGTCTGGCACTCGTGTCGCATCGCGGGCGCGCCATGGCGGCTGCGGCGGCGCTCGAACCAGGAGCGATGGCGGCGGTGATAGGCATGGATGGCGACGGTGTGGAGAAACTGGCATCCGGGCGCCGCTCCGATGGAGGCCAGTTGTGGGTGGCCAACGTGAACTCGCCCGGTCAGGTGGTCATCGCCGGAACGGAGATCGATGTCGATTGGGTCGTGGACCATGCACGGGAGCTCGGGGTGCGCCGTGCGATCCCGCTCGACGTCGCCGGCGCATTCCACACGCCGCTGATGGCGCCGGCGGCAGACGACCTCGCTGCCGGACTCTCCGCCGTCGACTTCGCCCCGCCGATCTTCCCGGTGTATGGAAACGCCGATGCGGCACCGGTCACCGCAGTGCCCGATGCGTTGCGCCGCCAGCTCACGAGTCCCGTGCGATTCGAGGAAACCTTGCGGGAGATGCATGCTGCCGGGATCGACACCTTCGTTCATGTCGGGCCTGGCGACGTCACCGCCGGGTTGGCGAGGCGAACTCTGGCCGGCGCAGCCGTCCACGTCGTGTCCGACCTCGAAGCCGTCGACGAGGTGGTGAGCGCCGTATCATGAGCAACCTCGTCGCGGTGCGAGTGGAGCGGAGAGCATGAGAGCGAGTATCACGGGTTGGGGACATTGCGTGCCCCCGGCGGTGCTGACCAACACCGATCTCGAAACGGTGATGGACACGAGCGACGAATGGATCGTCAGCCGGACGGGCATCAAGGAACGCCGGATCACCCACACCGAGACATCCGATATGGCCGCAGTCGCTGGGCAACGTGCCATGGCGGCGGCTGGGCTCGACCCGCTCGACATCGATCTCGTGCTGGTGGCCACCTGCTCGCCCGATCGGCTCATCCCCTCGACGGCCGCCTACGTGCAGGCCGAGCTGGGTTTGGGACACGCCGCGTGTCTCGACGTCAACGCAGCCTGTACCGGGTTCGTCTATGCGTTGAGCGTGGCCAACGGCATGATCGCCACCGGGGTCGCCAAACACGCCATGGTGATCGGCGCCGAGAAGCTGTCGAGCTTGCTCGATACCGGGGACCGGTCGACAGCAGTGCTGTTCGGCGACGGCGCCGGTGCGGTGATCGTCGAGGCAGCCAGTGGTGACGAGGGTGTGCTTGCGCTCAACCTCGGTGCCGACGGACGGCTCGCCGATGCGCTGACCGTTACCGGCTTCGCCACCGAAGAGCTCGCCGTGCTGGAGAACGAGTACCGCCTCACCATGGATGGTAGGGAGATCTTCCGTAACGCCGTGGTGCAGATGGGAGACGCCGCGGCGCGGGCCGTTGCGGACGCCGGACTCACTTTCGACGACATCGATCTCCTCATACCGCACCAGGCCAACACGCGGATCATCGACGCCACTGCACGCCGGATGGAGCTGCCGCCGGAGAAGGTCTTCGTCAACATCGGGAGCTACGGCAACACGTCGGCGGCGAGCATCCCGATCGCCCTCGCCGAAGCTCTGGATGCGGGCAGGATCGCTCCGGGCGACAAGCTCGTCTTCGTGGCTTTCGGTGGCGGACTGACGTGGGGAGCAGCGTGTCTGCGGTGGGGCGAGCGGACGACCCCCCTCCGCACCAGCGATGCCGAGCTGCCGCCGACCGACCTCACCGGTCTGGAGCTGCTCGCCCGGCGGCAACGGGAGCGCCGGCTCCGTCAAGGCTCCGCGTGATCTGCTCGCTCCCGCCGTGGCGAGATCCGGTTTGAGTGAGACCGCACCACAGCGTGTGGCGCTCGTCACGGGATCGTCGCGCGGCATCGGCCGGGCGATCGCACTGCGGCTGGCCGCCACCGGGCACGCCGTTGCCGTGAACTATTCGTCTCACGCCGATGCCGCCAAGCATGTCGTGGAGGAGATCGCCGAGACCGGCGGCATCGCCGCGGCGTTTGGGGCCGATGTCGGCCGCGCCGACGAGGTGACCCGGTTGTTTGCGGAGATCGAGGCCGAGCTGGGGCCGGTCGACGTGCTGGTCAACAACGCCGGCATCACCAGGGACGATCTCTTGCTGCGGATGGACGAGGACGAGTGGAACGACGTGCTGCGTACCAACCTCACATCGCAGTTCCTGTGTTCCAAGGCGGCGGTGCGGTCGATGGTGCGTCGCCGTTGGGGTCGAATCATCTGCATCAGCTCCGTCTCGGGGGTGGCGGGGAATCCGGGGCAAACGAACTACGCGGCCAGCAAGGCTGGTGTCATTGGATTCGCCAAGGCGCTCGCCAAGGAGGTTGGTTCACGATCGATCACGGTGAACGCGGTCGCCCCGGGCTTCATCGAGACCGATCTCACCGCCGATCTCGGCGATACCGCACAAGCCGCCTTGCTCGATCGCATCGCACTGCGCCGCCTCGGCCAGCCCGAAGAGATCGCAGCGGTGGTCGGCTATCTTGCGTCCGACGATGCCGCCTACATCACCGGTCAGGCCATCGTCGTTGACGGGGGCATGGCGCTGTGACCCGCCCGGGACCCATCGCCCGCCGGCTTCGCCGGAACGGGTGTCGCCATGAAGCAGAGAGAGACACGAGGCCAAGGAGGCCGCTGAACAATGGACCGTCCCGAAATCGAAGCAAAGCTCACCGATCTCCTGGTCGAGGAGCTTGGTCTCGAACGCGAGAAGATCAAGATGGAGGCCAGGTTCGAGGAAGACCTCGAGGTCGACTCGCTCGGCGTGGTCGAATTGCTCATGGCCCTCGAGGACAACTTCGACGTGAAGATCCCGGACGACGAAGCGGAGAAGATCACGACGGTGGCCGAAGCCGTCGACGTCGTCGAAGCCAAGATCGGTAGCTGAGCAGCCAGCCCGACCGAAAGGAGGAGCTGTGCGACGACGAGTCGTTGTCACGGGCCTCGGTACGGTCAATCCGCTTGCCAGGAACGTTGCAGACTTCTGGGTGGCGATCCAGAAGGGCGTTTCGGGTGTTGGCAGGATCACCGCCTTCGATCCTGCCGAGTTCACCACGCAGATCGCTGCGGAGATCACCGACTGGGACCCCGACGAACACATGGCGCGCAAGGATTCGCGCCGCATGGATCGCAGCGCGCAATTCTTCTGGGTCGCCACCCAGCAAGCCCTGGCCGACGCCGGGTTGTCCTACGAGGAAGACTCGCCCGAGGCCGACCGGGCCGGAGTGCTGCTCGGTTGCGGCATCGGGGGGCTCATCACCACCCAGACCGAGATGGACGTCTTGCGGGATCGGGGGCCGTCACGGGTCTCGCCGCTGGCGATCACGAAGATCATCTCCAACATGGCGGCGGGGTTGGTGTCCATCGATTTCCATCTCTACGGACCGAACTCGTGCACGGTGACCGCGTGTGCGGCATCGGCGAACGCGATCGGCGATGCCACCGAGGTGATCCGCCGCAACGATGCCGACGTGATGGTGGCTGGTGGCACCGAGGCGGGGATCTGTGAGTTTGCTCTCGCCGGATTCGCCTCGGCGCGAGCCATCAGCCAGCGCAACGACGATCCGCAAGGTGCGTGCCGTCCCTTCGATCTCGACCGGGACGGCTTCGTGATGGGTGAAGGGGCGGCTGCGCTCGTGCTCGAGGAGTACGAGCACGCCAAGGCACGCAACGCACCCATCTACGCCGAAGTGCTCGGCTACGGCATGTCGGCGGACGGGTACCACATCACGCTGCCCCGGCCCGGTGGTCGGGGTGCCGCCCGCGCCATCGAACGCGCTCTTGCAGACGCGGCGGTGGAGCCGGAAGCCATCGACTACATCAATGCCCACGGTACATCCACCCAAGCGAACGACTCCACCGAGACCGCCGCCATCAAGACCGTCTTCGGTGAGGCGGCCTATCGCGTGCCCGTCTCGTCGACCAAGTCAATGACGGGCCACCTTCTCGGTGGCGCCGGGGCGATCGAGTCGCTGGTGTGCATCCTCGCCATGCGTGACGGGGTGGCGCCCCCGACGATCAACTACGAAACACCTGACCCGGAGTGCGATCTCGATTACGTGCCCAACGAGTCCCGTGAGCTCGACATCGAGCTCACGCTCACCAACTCGTTTGGGTTCGGCGGCCACAACGCGGCGCTCGTCTACGGCCCGGTTTGATTCGGCCATCGCCGCCTCACTCGTGGCGGTGGCGGATGTCGTCGCTGAGGTAGACGAGCGTGGCGAGCGCCAGCGTCGCCAGTGAGATCACCAACACCACGACGAGGAATCTCGGCACCCCATTCGGGACGCTCACCATCGTGAGGATCCCGGAGAGGAGCGCGATCGGAGCGCTGACCGCCATGGTCAGCGTGGCGAGGGTGCGGACGAACCGGTCCTGATCATGCGTCACGGTTCGGGCTGCCTCGGGTCTCCGGGAGCGTCGGGTCGTGTCGCCGCCTGATGCTCTTCGAAGGAGCGCACGGCGAGCGCGACTACGAGACCGACACCGACGAGGGATCCTGCGGCGGTGAGCACAGCAGCCAGCCACGACAGCGGCACACAGGTTCCGGGGAGACACAGCGCATCGACGACCGTCTTGCCGATGACGAGGCCCACCACACCGGCAGCCGCCACCGCAACGATGACCGGAGTCCGCAGCCCGGCCCGATGCAGCACGTAGCCGGCGGCGAATCCGACAACAGCAGCTGCGGTCGCCAGCGCGGAACCACCGAGCGCCGCGCCCCCGAGAAGAAACACGACACCGACGAGCGCAGCCGCTACCGCCGGCGATCTCATCTCGACGTGCCGTTCATGTTGTCGCCCTCTCGGAGGTCGATGCCTCGCTGATGATGCCACGAGAGGCTCATCCGTCAGACCCGCCGGCACTCCCGGCGCTTCCACGGCGCGGGCCCGGCGGTCGATCGAAAACCGGTGTCACCGCAAGCCTGGCCTCGGCCGTCCACGCCAGCGCCACGAGCACGCCGGTGTGGGCGCCGAGGAGAACTGATCCCGCCACCGGTCCGGCGAGCATCGCCGGCACCGCAAGGAGTGGGAGGGCCAACCGCAGGCCCCACAGGGCCCAAGTACGGGCCTTTCCGTAGCCCCACGCCAACACCACAGCTGCGCTGCCGAGGACACCGTGACCCGCTTCCAATCCCGATGGCGCCGCCACCGCCACCGCCGGGACGAGGGCCAGCGTACCGAGCAGCAGCCCCGCCACCCGCGGGCCCGGTCCCGTCGCCGAGGGCCGCAGTCGGATCCAGCCGTCGAGCCAGCGACCGACCAGACCGAACAACGCGAGCAACGCAAGGACGACGGAGACGATGGACAGCGGGCGCAGCGCAGTTATCGCAGCCACACTCAAGAAGCCGGTCACCACACACAGGGAAAGCACTCTGGCCCACCGGCCCCGGTTGATGAGTAGTCCGCTGGTGGCGATGATCGTGAAGAGCACGATCGCCACGGCGAGCACGAGCGCAGAAGAGGCGGAGAACGGATCCGGAGCACCGGCGAGATGGAGGGCCGTGGCGAGTCCGGCCGCGCCCAGCGCGGCGGCAACGATGTACGGCACCGGCATGTGGCGCGCCGGCGGTCCGGTCACACCGGCGCCGTCAGCGTTGGTGACCAACGGGCTTCGTCTCGCCACACCTCATTCGGGTCGTCACCGGGGGCCAGCGTGACAATGGTTGCGTGGTCGGGCTTGTCCTCGCCGAAACCGTCGAAGCCCCGACCGGTGAGCAGCCGGTGGGCGGCGTGGATCGGATCCTGGTGAGACACCACGACGAGGTGACCACCCCGCCGGGTGGCAGTGGCGTGGATCCGCACCGCCGCGGCGATGCGCTCGGCCAGCTCTCCGAGCGGCTCGGGGCTGAACCCGAGACGGGCGGGATCGGTCAGATACGCCTGGAGCTCGCCGGGGTGCGATTCCGGGAGATCCTCCCACACGACGCCGGCCCAGCGTTGAGTCAGCCGCCACTCCGTGAGTGCGGTGTCGACGAGGACGCGAATGCGGTGTCGGGCGGCGATGGGGATCGCGGTCTCAACCGCACGCTGCAAAGGTGACGATACGACACGGGTCACCGGCCACCGGGCGAGGTGATCCGCCGCCTGTGCGGCCTGGGAATGGCCGAGCTCGCTGAGGCCAAACCCCGGAAGGTCGCTGTACACCAGGTGGTGAGGGTTCCACACCTCACCGTGTCGCACCAAGTGGACGAGGCAGTCGGGCGCGCCGTCGATCATGGCGGCGAGTGTACGAGGTGCGCTGGATCAACATCCGGGTGCGAGATCATCGATCGCGCAAGCTTTTGCCGTCCATGATCTTCTCTGTGTACCTGTCGATTCGCGCCTCACGTGTCTTGGCTTGCTTGGCAGCGGCGAAGTACAGGTTGTACTCCCGTTGGCGCCCAGGAGTCAATGCCTCGAATGCAGCTTTGAGCGCTGGGTCGTGATCGAGCCGATTCTGCAGCTCTGCGGAGAGGACGAGTTCGGGCGGCGGGCCCACCTCGAGACCCGCCGCGGCGACGTCGATCGCCTCGGCGACATAGGCCTCGACCGTGTCGGCCAATCGAGTCACGTCTGCGACCGAGGTGAACCGGATGCGGCGAGTCGAGCGCGAGTTCGGTCCTTGCTCGTCGAGAACGTCCGCTGCGTCGTCCAACAGAGCTCCTTTGAAGAACATGAGGGCGAGGAAGTCCTTCATCTCCTGGAGGATGACGATGTTGGCGCCCTCATGGGTATAGCAAGGCTTGCCCCACTTGATCTCCTCGGTGAGCCCGCAACCCACGAGGATGGCTCGCAGCTCGGCCACCTCCTCCGGCCAAGACTCCGACCGGCTGATGTAGGCATCGACCTTCGGGTTCAGCATGGCTCCGATCCGCGTAGATGTGTTCTGGGCCGCCGGTTGCGACGGTCCCGGCCAAGATACCCATCGCGCTGAGCGGCGAAGGTCGGTGATGTACCGTGCCCCGGTGATGGACTCGTTTGCCGAGCCGCTGCTCCACGTCGACATGGATGCGTTCTTCGTCGAGGTGGAGCGGTTGTCGGATGCAACCCTCATCGGCGTTCCCGTGATCGTCGGCGGGCTGGGACCCCGAGGGGTGGTCGCCTCGTGCAGCTACGAAGCCCGAGAGTACGGGGTGAGTTCGGCCATGCCGATGACCGAGGCGCGGCGCCGTTGTCCTCAGGCGCGTTGTGTCGCCCCAAACCACGACCGGTATGGAGCGACCTCGCACGAGGTCTTCGAGCTCCTGCGCTCCTTCACTCCCGTGGTCGAGAGCCTGTCGGTCGACGAGGGTTTCCTGGACGTGTCCGGTCTGCGGCTGCACTATGCGAGGTCCGTCGACGTCGCAGTCGCGATCCGGAGCGAGCTGCGATCCCAGATCGGGCTGCCGGCATCGGTGGGGGTGGCGGCCTCCAAGTTCATCGCCAAGATGGCCTCTGCGGACGCCAAGCCCGACGGTCTCCACGTGGTCCCGGCCGGAACCGAGCGCAGCTATCTGGCTCCGCTGCCGGTCCGCAGGCTGTGGGGCGTCGGTCAGGCGACACAGGCGCGTCTCGAGGCGCTGGGCATCACCACCATCGGCGAGCTCGCCGACCTCGATGATGCCACTGCGGTCGGTCATCTCGGCAACGCATTGGGGTCCCACCTGGTAGCGCTGGCGCGCGGCGAGGACGACCGTGGGGTCGACACCACCCGCGGCGAGCGCTCCATCTCGGTCGAGGAGACGTACCCCCGAGACTTGGTGGCAGCCGGCGACATCGAGCGCGAGCTGCTTGCGTTGTGTGATCGCCTGGCGAACCGTGTAGCCGCGGCCCAAGTGCGAGGTCACACGGTCCAGCTCAAGGTGCGCACTGGAGACTTCACCACCATGACTCGATCCACGACGGTCGACGTACCGGTGGCGGCAACAACGGAGCTGTGGAGTCTCGTCGGCGAGCTGTGGGTACGGGTGCCCGAAGCACCTCGCGGTGTGCGCCTGCTCGGCGTGGGGGTCAGCGGGCTGGTGGCGGCTGCCGATCCGCTTCAACTGACGTTGGGATCGGAGGGCGGCGCTGCTGCCGCAAGCGTGGTCGACGACATCCGCAAACGGTTCGGGCCCGATGCCTTGAAACCCGCCAGACTCGTGGCGAATCGGGACCAAAGACCCCATCAGAAAATGGGACAACCGCCCCCGGTTGACTAATGGCAAGCAGCGTTATACTCGAATTCGTTGGACCAACGTGGTGAAGGACGACCCCATGCCTCTCAATGAGCGGGAGCAGCGGATCCTCGAGGAAATCGAGCGCCACTTCTACAAAGAAGACCCCAAGCTCGCCGAGACCGTTGCGAAGACGACGCTCGAGTCGGTGACGCGTCGCTGGAACCGGCTCGCCGTGGTCGGCTTCGTCATCGGGCTCGTCGTGATGCTGGCCTCCTTCACCGCCTACACCATCGTGGCCATCGGAGGTTTCATCCTCATGGTGGTGAGCGCCGGTTGGCTGGCGATGAACCTGCGCTCGCAGCGGGGAGAGCGAGGCGGAGGCTCCGTTGTCGATTCGCTCTTCGATCGCACCCGACAAAGGTGGCAACGGGACCGCTAGAGTCTCGGCTGGCGAAGCCCGGCGGGGCTCGGTACACATCGACATCTTGGCGCTCTGCTACGCCTGTGCGGCGCCACATGGGAAGGAACGCGTAGGGAGCGTTGGGAGGATCGTGGAAGGTTTCACCGCACAGCAGGCTTCGAAGCTGACAGCATGCACCGCTCATCAGCTGCGGTACTGGGACAAGGTCGATCTAGTGCGACCGACGATCCAGACGACCGGGGGGAGACCGGGGCGACGCCGTCTCTACTCATTCCGCGACCTGGTGGCGCTCCGTGTCGTCAAGAGCCTGCTCGACAACGGCATGTCGCTGCAGCGAGTACGGCGAGCGTGGGACTACCTGCGCCGCACCGCTGACATGGAGGATCATCTCGCCGAGGTGAGGCTCATCACCGACGGCCAGTCGATCTTCCGGCTCGCCTCCGACGACGAGCAGCTCCTCGATGCGCTGCGTCAAGGGCAGCTCGCCTTTTTCGTGGCCATCAACGAGATCGCTCGCACCGTCGAAGAGGATGTCACTCGATTCGAGTTGGACCGAGACCGTTTCCTGGAGCTGCTGCGCCGGGTCGAGGACGACGTGCTCTCCGAGGTCGAGGCCAGCTCCGGCTGAGCGCCATCGCACGGCGCGCTGCTGGGTCGCAAGGTCGCCGTCATCGATGAGCCGCACCGGGCCCACCCCGACCGGGATCGCTTTCGCCCTCGGCTCTCGGGTGCGGCTCTCGCCGTATTTCACGGCCACACAGGCCGCGGGTCTGCGCAGCGTCACCGTGTACAACCACATGGTGATGCCCGTGAGCTACGGCAACCCACAGGAGGAGTACCGCCGGCTCATGGAGACTGCCGCAGTTTGGGATGTGGCCGGCCAGCGGCAGATTCGCGTCGGTGGTACCGATGCTGCTGCGCTCACCAGCCTCCTCGTGACCCGCGACATCGCTGCCATGGCGGTTGGGCAGGCGAAATATGCGCCGATGTGCGATCACGCCGGGCGGCTGCTCAACGATCCGTTGCTGCTGCGGCGCGCCGGCGACGAGTTCTGGCTGTCGATAGCCGACAACGATGTGATCGGCTGGATCCGCGGTGTCGCCGCCGTCGAGAGGCTCGACGTCGACGTCGACGAGCTGGATGTTGCGCCGCTTGCGGTGCAGGGGCCTCTGGCCGAAGAGGTGGTCGTCCGGTTGCTCGGTGAAGCGGTGCGGGACATTCGTTTCTTCCACTTCGTGCCCGCCGACCTCGGCGGCATCCCGCTGCTCGTAGGACGCGCCGGTTGGTCCAAGCAGGGCGGTTTCGAGTTGTACCTACTCGATCCGGCTCGAGGTGAGGAGCTGTGGTCCGCAGTGATGAGCGCCGGCGTTTTCCACGACATCGGCCCGGGCGCACCCAACACCGCCGAACGTATCGAGGGCGGTATGTTCTCGCTACGGACCGACGCCCCGCTCGACGCCGATCCCTTCGAAGTGGGGCTGGGCCGCTGGGTCGACCTCGACGGCGATGCCTCATTCATCGGGAAGGAGGCGCTGCGAGCACGCCGCAACAAGGTGGAGCGCATGCTGGTCGACGTCGTGGTGGATCCGGATGAGGTATTGCCCGTTCAGCAGCCGGTACCGGTCACCCATCACGGACAGCCAGTGGGATCATTGCGAGTCGCCGTGTGGTCGCCTGGCACCAGCCGACCCATCGGGCTCGCCTTTGTCGCGCGCTCTGCCTCCGCACCGGGAACGGAGCTGGAAGCAGATGTGGGCGGAACCCTTGCCCGGATCACCGTCACCGGCGCTCCCCGCCAATGACCGTGTCCTCCTAGCCGCCGCCGTACCCGTTGCCATTGCGTCGCATGGTGCGGCGGACTCTCGCCGGCAGCAATGAGGTGGGTCGGTATCGCGCCTTCAACCGCTCGGTGCGGGAGTGACGGCGTTCGAGATTGCGTGTTGTGTCCTCGAGGGAGCGCCGCGCGGTGAGCACCGTCGAAGTATCGGCCCGGTCATGCGGTCCGTACACCCAATCTCCGTACACGCCGGCCAGCGGGCGCATTGCAGGGTCCACGCTCTCGGCGACCTCGGCGGGCGTCAGAGTCGCTGCCGGCTCCTCCCCGTAGTCGGTGAGCGTGGCGACGATCTCCTCCCAGGCGGCGGCGATGTCACCTTCGGAGAGGCGATGACGCCGGCGCCGGCGCCGCCACCACTTGAGTGCCGGGATGGCGCCGACCAGCACGACCGCGACAGCCAGCGCGGCGAGCAACGGGCTCAGCCAACCGGGAATGGCGCCGCTGCCGCTGCCCTGATCTCTGAGCCTGCTCTCGTCGAACTCGATGTTCTCATCGGGGATGAGGCCCGGGTTGAGGAACGCTGCGTTGTCCGGGTCCAGCAGGGCGGACGGCGTCTCGGGCACCAGATCGAGAAAGGAAACGGCGTCGAAGCCGAGCCGCTCTCCGAGCTCGCCCGTGGTGGCCGGGTTGACCTGGTCGGGTCGCGGGGTGGGGTCGAAGCGAACCCAGCCCTGGCTCGGCATCCACAGCTCCACCCAGGCATGGGCGTTGCGATCGCGGACTACCACGAAGTTCACCACTTCTTCGCCTCCGGCATCGCCGTCGACGGTCTCGGTGTCGAAGACCTCGCCGGGGGTGAAGCCGAGCACCACCCGTGAGGGGATGCCCAACGTGCGAGCCAGCACAGCCATCGAGGTGGCGAAGTTCTCGCAGTAGCCGGCGCGGTAGAAGGGTGATTCCTCCACGAGTAGCCAGTCAGCCAGATCGGTCGCACCGTGACCGGCGGGAATGTCGGTGGTGTACGTGAAGGCATTCGAGCGGAACCACGCTTCGAGCGCGATGCCCCGCTCGAAGTCCGTCTCCAAGCCGGCAGTCTGACGCAGCGCCAGCGTCTCGATTCCGGGATCGAGATTCTCCGGCAACGCCAGGTACAGCGCAGGGTTCGGGGGATGGGGACGGATGATGTCCATCAGCACGGGCTCGGGGACGTTGTCCGACGTCTCGGTTGCCGCCTCGAACATCGGTGAGAGCACACCCTCCTCGTTGGCGACGAGCACCGCCAGATCCGGTTCCGGGATGCGGCTCGTGACCGAGTACAGCATCTTCGGCCACGACAACCCACCGTCGAGGATGATCGAGCCGTCGTCGCCACGAACCCGGAGCGCGTTGGTGATTGCGTTCTCGTTGGTGCGGACCGAGATCGGCGAGTACGCAGCCGGCAGCCAATCCATCTGCAGCTGCTCGATCTGGATGTCGGTGGTCACCTCAACGGTCGGCCCGGCGAAGGCATGACCACCGCTTTCCCATTGCTCGGATTCGAGCGCGTCCACCTCGGGACGGTCGGCGAAGAACTGTCCGTTCTGATAGGTCTCCATGGTGAGCAGCCGGAAGTACACATCGCCCGGGTCGACGTCGTCGCTCATCCGTGCCAGGAAGAGCGGTGTGTTGCTCTGGGTCACGAGCGACTGTTGGATGCTGACGAAGGGGTTGTACGACACGCCCCCGAAGAACTCGCCCGTCAACCCGGTGGCGGCCCGCCACTCCACATACCCGTCGTGGGGCACACGGTCGTCGAGCACACCGACAAATGCCAACGTTCCGGCGAGGAGCACCGCAGCCCCCACGGCAGCGCCCGGCGCCACCAGGGTGCGCGATGTCGATACTCCCGACGCATGGCTCATCCTGCCCGCCGTGGCGCGACGCTCGTCGTGGGCGACCGCGAGCAGGGTCAGGGTCACCACACCGGCGAAGACGAGGATGGCGAGAAGCGACGTCGGGGTGCGATCCATCGTGGCGAACTGGAGAATGAGTACCAGGCCCGGGATGACGGCGAGGCTGGGACGGTGACGCACCAGCCCATATGCGGCCAGGGCACCGACTGCCCATAGCACCAGGGTGACGATGACCACCAGGCCGGCAGCAGGGAGAACGGGCTCGATTCCGTTGCGAATCAGGGCGAATGCCTGCCGCATCTGTTCTCGCATGACCTCGATCGAGTCGCCGGTGGGCAACAACAGCACCGTCGTCTCCGGTGTGGCGATGCGGAAAGAGACAATCACCGCCGCCGACGTGTTGATGGCGATCACCACCCAACCGTTGAGCCGGGACATCAGTCCGGTCCAGGTGATCACCGCTCCGAGAGCCAGGCCGCCGAGCACGACGACCTGCCATGGCGGTCCCTCCGTCGTGGGTTGCAGCAGATCGTCGAGCTGGATCAACCCGAAGGCGACGACGATCGCGGTGGCTACAGCGGTGTGGCGGTAGACCATGCCTTCTCCATGGTTTCGGACCAGGCCGCCGTCCAGCGCGTTCCGCGTGCGGATGCCACCGTCACGACGCCGGCGTTGGTGAAACGGCTCAGGTTCTCGTTCGGTTGCGTGTCCGTCGCCATGACGACGGTTCGGGTGTAGTCGCGCCCGATCGCCCGCCACACAGCGATGTGGTTCTCGTTGGGCGTCCCGGTGACGAGGATGAGCGCACCCCCGGCGAGACCACGCTGCCGCAGCCGGTTGGTGGCGTGGCGCAGATCGAGATGCTGAGAGGGGGTGACGGTGGCGAGATCTTCCATCGCCGTGTTGTAGCCGTCGATCGAGGCAACGACGATCGGGGTGATCTTGCCCGTCCACAGACTCGGGCTGAACCCCTCTTCGAAGAGATGATGCAGGATGGAGGCGGCGCCCCGCACCGCATGCTCGAAGTCGTCGAGAGTGGGGTAGGAGTCGAGGTGGGGGTCGAGCACCACGAGCGCTCGCGACTGCCAGGGCATCTCGAGCTGGCGAATCATCAGCTCGTCTCGCTTCGCCGAGCTGGGCCAGTGGACCTTGCGCAGATCATCGCCGTGCTGGTACGACCGGAGGGTGAAGAAGTCCTCACCGCCCACCTGTGAGAACCGATTGCGGGCCGAGGCGACGTTCGGATCCTGTCCGCGCACGAGAGGAAGCCCCTCGAGGGCATCGATGGCGGGATATACCACCAGCCGATCGATGCGGCCGGTCTCGGTACCGGCGTCGGCGAGGCCGAACGGGCCCCGGGTTCGCACCGAGGTCGGTCCCACCCGATAGATGCCACGTGGACGGCACATCACCTCATACCGTCCGATCAGGGGGTCGTTGGGGAGCACTCGGTCGGCAACGAAGTCGGCCGTGCCCAACGACTCGACGACGTCGGTGATGTGTGCCCGCGACATCGGGCGCCTGGTGGTGAGGGTCACGGTGACAATGGCCCGATCGCCGTCGCGCACTTGCTGCGGAGCCACGCTGCGTGAGACGGCGACGGTTGGAGTCGACCGGCGTACGTACCACATACCGAATCCCAGCGCGAAGAGGAGCACGACCGCGGCGGCGAGCAGCATCTCTTCGCCAAAGGCTGCCCACAGCACGATGAGCGCGGCAGCCGAGCTGAGAGCCGACCAGCCGCGAATCGTGGGCATCAGATGTCCGGCCTGGTGCCCGGCACCGGGACGCTGTCGGCGAGCCCGTCGATGACCTTGTCCATCGCCACTCCACGCATCTGCGCCTCGGGCCGGAGGATGAGTCGGTGGTTCAGCACCGGTACGAGCATGGACTTGATGTCGTCGGGGGCGACGTAGTCGCGGCCCCGCGCGGCGGCATGCGTGCGGCTGGCGCGCAGCAGGTAGAGCGTGGCGCGCGGGGAGATCCCGAGCAGCAGATCGGGATCATTGCGGGAGACGTCGGCAAGATCGACGAGATAGGACTTGATGGCCTCGGCTACGTGGATCCTGCGGGCGATCTCGATCATCTCGTTGACATCGCTGGCATGCAGCACCGGCTCGAGCGCCGAGTACGTCGACTTCTGACCGTGCCGGTCGAGCATCTGCAGCTCGTGATCACGATCGGGATAGCCCATCTCGAGACGCATCATGAAACGGTCGAGCTGCGCTTCGGGCAGCGGGTACGTGCCCTCGTGCTCGATCGGGTTCTGGGTGGCCACGACGAGGAATGGGCTGTCGAGCGGGCGGGTGACTCCGTCGACGGTCACCTGCTTCTCCTCCATCGCCTCGAGCAGGGCGGACTGGGTCTTGGGGCTGGCACGGTTGATCTCGTCGCCGAGCACCACGTTGGCAAACACCGGTCCCGCCCGGAACACGAACTCGGCGCGGTCCCGATCCCACACCGAGACGCCGGTCACGTCGGAGGGAAGGAGGTCGGGTGTGAACTGGAGACGGGAGAAGGAGCAATCGATCGAACGTGCCAGACCCTTTGCCAGCAATGTCTTGCCGACGCCGGGCACGTCCTCGATCAGGGTGTGTCCCTCGGACACGAGACAGATCGTCAACAGCTCGATGACGCCGCGTTTGCCCTGGATCACGCGCTCGATGTTGTCGACGACCGCATCGAACCTGTCGCGGAACCCCTCCAGCTCCGCGGCATTGATGCTCACAGGCACCCTCCTTCCGGCGGTGGCGAGACCTGAGCCTATCAAAGGTCCTGCGGCTACTTCTCACCGCCTGCGTGCCGCGCTGAACCGACCTGCGTCATCCATCCCGCCGGGTGCACCGCGCTCGGGGGATGGTGCTGCGGCGTTGGACTTGCCGCACCGCAGATGGCGGGTTGTGGTGTGCTACAACGGTCAACATGAGGCAGGTTCCGCTCACCGCGTTGGTCGCCGCCCTCCTCCGACGCCCCGGGCTCTGGGGCGTGGCCGTGCGCACCCTCCTCGCCACGGCACGCAAGGGATGGTGGCGTTTCAGGCCGTTCATCCCGCAGCCGGATCCGCACTACCTCGATTGGCGCATCGTCACCGCCTATGGGAACAAGGACAGCGCAGTCGTCGTCGACGACGTCGTTGCCTTCCTCGAATGGTGCAAACGCCAGCGCACCTGACCTCCTGCCGCTGGCCGGACACGCACATCTGGGACCGCCACCACCCGAAACGGGACTACGCTGCCGGGATGCCACGGGCACTCGTGCTGAACGCCACGTACGAGCCATTGTCCGTCGTGCCGGTGCGGCGGGCGCTGGTTCTGGTGCTGCTCGACCGTGCCGATGTCGTCGAATCGAACGGCCACATCTTCCGCAGCGAACACATCGAGATGGCGGCGCCGTCGGTGATCAAGCTGCGCCGCTACGTGAAGGTCCGGTTCGATCGCCGGGTGCCCCTCAATCGCAAGGCGATCTTCATGCGGGACGACCACCGCTGCCAGTACTGCCACCGCGCCGCCGAGAACATCGACCACGTGATTCCGCGTTCTCAGGGCGGCGGTCACACCTGGGACAACGTTGTTGCCGCGTGCCGGCGCTGCAACACCAAGAAAGGTGGTCGCACACCGCAGCAAGCGGGCTTGACATTGCGCTCCAAGCCGGGCAGGCCGACGCAGCGGAGCTGGGCGCTGATGGCCGCCGGGGCGGCCGGCGATCCCAGCTGGGAGCCGTACCTGCGGTGACCGTGGGGGCGTCCCAAGCCAGCGTTGCCGCAGGCTGAAGCGTGGCCAGCATCGGGATCGACGTTGGTGGTACCAAGCTCGAGTCGGTGCTCCTCGACGAGGCGGGAACCGAACTCGACCGGCGCCGCATTGCTTCGCCGGTTGGCGACTACGAAGGCATCATCGACGCCATCGCCGGTCTGGTGTGCGACGTCGAAGCCGAGTTCGGGCCGGCCGACACCGTTGGTATGGGTACCCCGGGCACAGAGGACCGCACCACCGGTCTGCTGAAGCACTCCAACTCGGTGGCGCTCAACGGCCAACCGCTGCGCCGCGACGTCGAAGCGGTGTTGAACCGCGAGGTGGCGATGGCCAACGACGCCGATTGTCTCGCGTTGTCGGAGGCCATCGACGGCGGTGGAGCGGGATACCGCACCGTGTTCGCCGTCATCTTGGGAACGGGTGTGGGCGGAGGTGTCGTGGTGCGCCGCCGGCTGGTCACCGGGCCCAACGGGCTCGCCGGGGAATGGGGGCACAATCCGCTGCCGTCACCGCGTCACGACGAATTGCCGGGCCCGGCGTGCTACTGCGGCCGGTTCGGCTGTGTGGAGACCTGGCTCTCCGGTCCCTCGCTCGAATTGGATCACGCTGCCCACACCGGCGAGGACGCAGCCGCAGCGAACATAGCCGCACGGGCCGAGGCCGGCGAACCGGGACCCGCGGCCACCCTCGAACGGCATGCCGACCGGCTGGCGCGGAGTCTCTCGGTCGTGGTGAACATCCTCGATCCGGAGGTGATCGTGCTGGGTGGAGGAGTGTCCAACATCGGGTCCATCTACCACGCGGTACCCGCCCTGTGGGATAGATATGTCTTCGGCGAATCGGTGAGCACCCCGCTCGTCCCCGCAGTGCATGGAGATTCGAGCGGTGTCCGGGGTGCCGCGTACCTCGGAGTCACCGAGCTGGGCGCCGCCGACTGACCGGATGGTCCCCGCTCAGTCGACGACGATCCAGCCACCCGCCTCTCCGCTACGCCGGACCGCATCGAGCACCTTCATGTTGGCGACGGCGTCGTCGAGAGGCCACGGCGCGGTGGTGCGACTCCAGATCGCTCGTGCCATCGCATCGGTCTGCGCTCCGTACTGATCGACCGGACCTGTCTCGTGCACGGCCGTGCTGTCGGTCACGATCGTCACGGGCACGGCGGTGTCCGCAGGGGCATTCACCGGGATGTCGACCTCGATACGGCCCGTCGTGCCGACGATCTGGCAGCGTTGGTGGCCGTGGGCCTGGGTGGCAACGGTGAACACCGATGTGGCGGTACCGAAGTCGAGGATGGCGGCGGTGAGACGATCGGTGCCGAAGCGGGGGTCGATGTCCGTCGTGGCGCACACCCGCTGCGGTTCGGCACCGAGTACGAATCGAGCCTGGGATATGGGGTAGCAGCCGATGTCGAGTAGGGCCCCGCCACCCCAGGCTGGCTGGTGCCGGATGTTGTCGGGGTCTTCGTTGAAATAGCTGAACTCGTGGGAGATGTAGCGCACCTCGCCGATGTCGCCCGCGGTGACGGTGTCCTTCACCAACTGCCACTGGGGATGGAAGCGATACATGAACGCCTCCATCACCACGAGATCGTCGTGGGCGGCTGCCGCAGTGACGAGACGGGCGGCATCCGCGGCGTCGATGCCGATCGGCTTCTCGCACAACACGTGTTTGCCCGCCTCCAGCGCCTTGATGGACCAGGGTACGTGGAGGTGGTTGGGGAGGGGGTTGTACACGGCGTCGACGCTTGGATCCTCCAAGAGGGCGTCGTAGGAACCGTGCGCTGTGGGGATGCCGAGCCTCTCCGCGGTTGCGCGAGCCTTGTCCTCGTCCCGCGAGGCGATGGCGACGACCGCACCGTGCCGTGATGATTGGATGGCCGGGATCAGCGCGGTGAGACCGATCTTGGCGGTAGACAGGATGCCCCAACGGAGCTTGGCGCCGGCAGTGACTTCGCTCGTCATGGCCAGCGACCTTACCGTCTCGGCGCGGGAGCCGGCCGGAGGGCCCGCGACCGAAGGCGGGCTCGTTCGTGGTCTCGATGGACCGACGGGTGCGGGTCTGGCAACCTGGTGCGATGCGTGAGGCCGGTCGCAGCGAGCAGGCCGTCATCGAGCCGGAGTTGCTTGCGGCTGCGGTCGCAGCCGCCGAGGCGCGCTACCGAACACGCCGGCCGCGGAGCGCTGCGCTGGCAGCCGAAGCCGCGGCCTGGCTGCCCGGAGGGAACACTCGATCCGTACTGCACTTCGATCCCTTTCCGTTCCGGCTTGCCGGCGCCGAGGGAGCGGAGGTCGTCGATGTGGACGGTCATCGTTACGTCGATCTGCTCGGGAACTACTCGGCGGGGTTGCTCGGTCATCACCCGGAAGAGATCGGCCAGGTACTGGCGCAGGTGGCCGCGTCGGGGCTAGGTCCGGGTGTCGTCGCTCCGGTCGAAGCGGAGGCGGCGAGACTGGTCTGTGAGCGGTTTGCATCGATCGATCGCGTGCGCTTCACCAGCTCGGGTACGGAGGCCAACCTCATGGCCATCGCCACCGCCCAACACCACACGGGCCGGCGCAAGGTCGTCGTCTGTCGCAGCGCCTATCACGGGGGTGTGCTCTACTTCGGCGTCGACGGCGAGCCGTTGCTGGTACCCCATCCGTGGTTGGTAGCCGAGTTCAACGATGCTGATTCGTTCCGGCGCTTCTTCGCAAGCGACGGCGACGAGATCGCATGCGTGTTGATCGAGCCAATGATGGGTGCGGCCGGTTGCATCCCACCCCAACCCGGCTTTCTCCAGACACTCCGCGAGCTGTGTGATGCGGCCGGTGCCTTGTTGATCTTCGACGAGGTGATGGCGTCACGACTCGATCGCGGCGGCGCCCAGGGCCGGTTCGGCGTCACCTCCGACATGACGACTCTGGGGAAATACATGGCGGGCGGCTTCAACTTCGGTGCGTTCGGCGGATCGAAGGAGGTGATGGCAGCGTTCGATCCGGGTACCGGCGGGATGCTGAGTCACGGTGGCACCTTCAACAACAACCCGCTCACGATGGCCGGTGTCGTCGCCACGTTGGGGGCGGCGCTGCGTGACCACGAACTCGACCAGTTGAACGAGCGAGGCGACCGGCTCCGCCACCAGCTCGGTGACGTGCTGGGCGGTTCGAACCTGCCATTGAGTGTTTCCGGTCTTGGCTCGTTGCTCGCCATCCATGCGACGCCGGTGCCCCCACTCTCGCCGCCCGTGCTCGGAGAGGCGGCTCGCACCTGGCAGAGGCTGCTGTTCTTCCATCTTCTCGAAGCCGGTTATTACGTGGCGCCACGCGGGTTCATCGCATTGCGATTCGACGTGAGGGAGAACCAGCTGGACGGATTCGTTGCCGCCGTTGCCGGTTTCGCCGCAGATCCCTTCCGGCAGGCCGGTGCAGCCACCCCCAAGTAGCATCGCCGCCGTGGACACCGCCGAGCTGGTCACACGGGCACGAGAGCTCCTTCGCGAGAAAGCCGTCACACATTTCGATCGTCCGATCCAGCTTGCTTCGGGTCAGATGTCGAGTGTCTTCATCGACGGCAAGGCCGCACTGGCGCACGGCCCCGACCTCCGGCAGGCTTGCCTGGCGATGCAAGCCCTCGTTGCCGACGCCGGCATCGACTTCGATGCGGTGGGTGGTCTCACGTTGGGGGCGGATCACCTGGCCGTTGGCCTGGCACTGGTCGCCGACCGCTCCTGGTTCATCGTGCGCAAGCAGGCCAAGCAGCGAGGTACGGCGCAGCGCATCGAGGGTGCTCGGCTTGGACCCGGAGTGCGAGTCCTCCTGGTCGAGGACGTCGTGAGTACCGGTGGCTCGATGTTCCAGGCGCTCGATGCCGTGGAGGACGCCGGGGCCGAAGTGGTTGCCGCCACCACGCTGCTCGATCGCGGCGACAGTGCCCGGTCCGCGCTCGCCGGGCACGGGATTCCGTATTTCCCGCTGGCCACCTACCGCGATTTCGGGTTGGAGCCGGTTTCCGCCGTGTGATCTGAGAGACTGCCTTGCGGCTCGGTGGGGCGACCGGGTACAGCGTTACAATCGCCGCGCCGTAGCGAGTGGGAGAGACGTCATGCAGCCACGGACAGGGTCGGTGGAACACTCCCGCCTCGTGCGGCCCGACCGGGCGGTGCAGCCGGACGCTCGGCGGATCGTTTCGTGACCACCCGGCGGATCGGGACCCGAGGAATCACATACCTGGTGCCGCTGCTCGCCGTCGTGGCGGCGCTGCTGGTCGGTGCGGTGATGCTGTTGCTCCTCGACGCCGATCCGATCGAGGGCTTCTCTGCCATGGTTCAGGGTGCGTTCGGCAGCGGTGAGGCGCTGACGTCGACGGCACTCAAGGCCACGCCGCTGCTCTTCGTCGGCGTCGGGATCACCATCGCCTTCAGGGCCAGTGTGATCAACATCGGTGGTGAGGGACAGATGGTCGCAGGTGGCCTGCTGTCAACCGTCGTGGCGCTCGGGCTTCCGGATCTACCCGCCGTCGTCATGCTGCCCGCCGTGTTGGTTGCCGGGTTCGTCGGGGGAGCGGCCTGGGGAGCGATCCCGGGTGCGCTCAAGGCGTACTACGGGGTGAACGAGATCCTCAGCACGATCATGCTCAATGTGGTGGCGGTGCAGCTGATGAACTTCCTGCTACGAGGACCGCTCATCGATCCCGGTGAGATCGAGCGCGGTACCCGCATACCGCAGACCGAGCGTCTCCAGGAGAGTGCTGATCTGCCGCTGTTGTTCGGTAGCGGACGATTCCACATCGGCCCGGTGCTGGCCGTCCTCGCCGCCGTCGCCGCATACGTCCTGCTGTGGCGTACTCCGCTCGGCTTCCGGGTGCGTGCGGTCGGGCAGAGCACCGATGCCTCCCGCTACGCCGGGATCCCGGTGAAGCGCACGGTCGTGCTCGCCCTCACCCTCTCCGGGGCACTGTGTGGGCTGGCCGGCGCCGTACTCGTCTTCGGCTCGGAGAGTCACCGCATGGTGACCGATGGCTCCACTGCCGGCTTCACCGGGAGCGCTGGCTTCAACGGCATCGTCGCCGCATTGTTCGGCGGGCTGCATCCGCTGTGGACCATCCCAGCATCGTTTCTCTTCGGGGGTCTGCTGGTCGGGGGCAACGCATTGCAGCGCATCGTCCAGGTTCCCACCGCGCTCATCCTGGCGCTCAACGGTTTGGTGGTGGTCTTCGTCGTGTCGACCGATCGGTACCGCCGGCTGCTCCGGGAGCGGGCCCTGCAAGCACAGACCCACGAGTTGCTCGAGGCGGAGCGAGAAGCGGAGCCGGCAGGGGCACCGCCGTGAACCAGTTCTTCACTCAGGCAGCCATCATCGCAACGATCGCCTCCAGCATTCGGCTGGCGGTACCACTGCTGCTCGCCAGCCTCGGCGAGACCTATGGTCAGCGCAGCGGCGTGCTCAACCTGGGTGTGGACGGGATCATGCTGCTTGGGGCCTTCGGTGGCTACTACGCGGTGCTGCAGAGCGGCAATGTGTGGCTCGGACTCCTCGTCGGGATCGGTGTCGGGCTTCTCCTCGGTCTCGCCTCTGCCGTCATCGCAGTCACGCTGCAAGCCGAGCAGGGGATCTCGGGCATCGGTGTATTCCTCTTTGGGCTCGGGATGAGCGATCTGCTGTTTCAGAAGCTCGTCGGCACGCCCGTTCCCATCAGCAAATTCCCCAAGCTCGACATCCCCGGGTTGAGCGACATCCCCTGGCTCGGCGAGATGCTGTTCCAGCACAGCATCATCGTCTATGCCGCATTCGCGCTGGTCCCGGTCTCCATGTTCATCATCAATCGGACGACCTTCGGGATGAAGATCCGCTCTGTGGGCGAGAACCCAGAGGCCGCGGACAGCCTCGGTGTCAGTGTGGCCGGCATCCGGTACGCAACAGTGACCATCGGGGGCACGCTGGCCGGCGTGGCTGGTGCGGCGTTGGCCATCGACCTCGGCATCTTCCAGCAGAACATCACCAATGCCCAGGGATTCATCGCCATCGCACTCGTGTACTTCGGGGCGTGGCGGCCGCTCGGCGTCATGGCCGGCTCGCTGCTGTACGGTTTCGTCAACGCGCTGGTACTCCAGCTCAAGACATTGGGCGTGATCCCGCAGGATTGGTCGAACATCGCAGCCATGGCCCCGGCAATCATCACGATCCTGGCGCTGGTTGTCGTCGCCAGGAGGTTCCGGCAGCCGGCGGCGCTCACCAAACCCTTCTTGCGAGGGGCGTGACCTCGCCCCCGACGCTCACCCAGCAACCCAACCACCCACAAGGAGAGAGTTCATGAGGATGAGGATATGGCGGCTGCCTGCACTGCTGCTGGCGCTGCTCTTGGTCGTTGCCGCTTGCGGAGACGACGACTCGACGGATACCACCGTTGCCGACACCGGCGCCACCGACACCACTGCGGCCGATCCGGGTGATGATGCCACCGGCGACGACGCCCCCGTGGAGCCCTTTCAGATAGCCATCGTTGCGCCGTCTGCATCGAACGATCTCGCCTTCACTCAGTCGATCGTCGATGGAGTGAATGTGATCCTCTCCGAGAATGCGAACATCACCGTGGACGTCACCGATGGCACCTTTGTCGTTGAAGATGCCGCCGCTGCCATTCGGGACTACGCCTCCCGCGGGTTCGACTTGGTGATCGCACACGGCTCCCAATACGGCGGGTCGCTCCAGGAGATCGCCCCGGACTTCCCCGAGGTCAGCTTTGCCTGGGGTACGGCCGCCGACACATTTGGCCTCGACAATGTGTTCGCCTACGAAGCGGCCTCCGACGAGGGTGGCTACGTGATGGGTGTCATGGCAGCCGCGCTGTCGGAGAGCGGAGTCATCGGGGTGGTGGGCCCGGTCGAAGTTGGCGACGCCAAGCTCTATGTCGACGGCTTCAAGGCCGGAGCCGAGGCCAACGACTCCGGGGTCACGGTCAACGTCAACTACACCGACTCGTTCAGCGATGTCGCGCTCGCCTCGGAAGCGGCGCAGGCTCACGTCTCCGCCGGGGCCGATGTGATGAGCGGGACGGCCCAGATGGTGGTGGGTGCGGTGAGCGTCGCCGTCGACGAGGGCGTGCTCTGGTTCGGTACTCAGGCCAATCAGTCGAGTCTCGGGGACATCGTCGTCGCCAGCCAGGTGTACAAGTGGGAGGTCGTGTTGCGCGAGATCCTCGAGTTGGTCCAGGGCGGCACCCTCGGTGGGCAGTCCTTCGAGATCAATCTGGAGAACGGCGGGGAAGTCATCGAGTACAACGATGCCTTCGATCTACCCGCCGACGTCCGCCAGCTCGGTGAGGACACCATCGCCGGCATCATGGACGGATCGATCACGACGGGTCTCTGACCTCGCGAGCAGGAGCAACCGACCAAGGTGGTGGGGGCGGCACAGCCGCCTCCTTCCACCACCACATCCACAGTGACGAGAGGAGCGAGGTGAGCGGCGAGCCGTTGCTCGAGATGCGAGGCATCACCAAACGATTCCCCGGCGTGCTGGCCAACGACCGTGTCGACTTCGATGTGGTCACCGGGGAGGTGCACACGCTGCTCGGCGAGAACGGCGCCGGGAAGAGCACCCTCATGAAGATCCTCTACGGGCTCTATCAGCCCGACGAGGGGGAGATTCTGCTCCACGGGGAGCCGCTCGTCGTCGACAGCCCGACCGTGGCGATCGGGCACAACATCGGGATGATCCATCAGCACTTCATGCTGGTCGACACCCTCACGGTGGCCGAGAACGTCGCCCTGGGGTTGCCGTCGAGCCGCGGCCTGCTCACCGATCTCGATGTCGTGTCCGATCACATCGTGGAGCTCGGTGCGAAATACGGGCTGACGATCGATCCTCACGCCGAGGTGTGGCAGCTGGCCGTGGGCCAGAAGCAACGGGTCGAGATCATCAAGGCGCTGTATCGCGATGCACGCCTTCTCATCCTGGACGAGCCGACTGCCGTCCTCACCCCGCAAGAGGTCGGCCAACTCTTCGAGACGCTACGCCAGCTCACCGCCGACGGCCGGGGCCTCATCTTCATCAGCCACAAGTTGCATGAGGTGCTGGCGCTCAGTGACCGCATCACCGTGTTGCGTCACGGCAGAGTCACCGGCAACACCACGCCTGCCGAAGCGACGAGGCATTCGCTGGCCGAGATGATGGTGGGACGGGAGGTCAAGCTGGCGCCGGACAAGCCCGCCGTCGATGTTTCAGGTGCGGCGTTGCGAATCGACAGCCTCACGGTGACGGGAGATCGAGGAAACGTGGTGGTCGACGATCTGTCCATCGAGGTACACGGCGGGGAGATCCTGGGCATCGCCGGTGTATCGGGGAACGGACAACGCGAGTTGGCCGAGGCGATCGCGGGGCTCCGGCATGTCGATGCCGGGTCGATTCACATCGGCGACACAGATACCACCAACGGCGAACCTGCGCAGGTGCGCCGGGCGGGTTTGGCCTACGTCCCGGAAGGCCGGCTCAAGGACGGCAGCATCGGCGCTTTCACCGTTGCCGAGAACCTGTTGCTCATCGACCACGACAAACCGGCATACCTGAAGCGGGGGTTGCTCGATGCACCGGCGATCCGCACCCACGCCCAGGCGCTCGTCGACGAGTTCAGCGTGAAGACACCCACGTTGGAGACCCCGGTGCGCAGCCTGTCGGGGGGCAACATCCAGAAGCTCATCCTGGCTCGTGAGCTCTCGGGCTCGCCGACGGTGCTGCTGGCGTCTCAACCCACCCGTGGTGTGGACATCGGAGCTGCGGAGTACATCCACAAACGGCTCGTCGACCAACGCAGCGAGGGAACAGCGATTCTCATGATCTCGGAGGATCTCGACGAGGTCTTCGCGCTGTCCGATCGCATTGCGGTGATGTACGAGGGCCGGATCGTCGTCGTTGTCGACGCCGGGGAAGCGGTACGCGAGGAGATCGGGTTGGCGATGGCCGGGGTGACCCCCGAGTCCCGATGACGACGGACCACCTGGGTCGGGGCGGTGCGATCCGGGTTGTCGGCTGTCACGCCGCCGGTGAGGTCGGCGATGTCATCGTCGGGGGCGTGGCGCCACCACCGGGGCACACGATCTGGGACCAGGCGCGCTGGATCGCTGCAGACAACACCTTGCGTAACTTCGTGCTCAACGAACCGCGCGGCGGGGTCTTTCGCCATGTGAACCTGCTCGTCCCACCCCGTCATCCGACCGCCGACATGGGGTTCATCATCATGGAGCCGGTCCACACGCCCCCCATGTCCGGATCCAACACGATGTGTGTAGCCACGGTGTTGCTGGAGACCGGGATCATCGAGATGCACGAGCCGGAGACCCGGCTCGTCCTCGAAGCCCCCGGCGGGCTCGTCGCGGTGGTGGCCGAATGTGCGGGCGGCAAGGTGACCGCAGTGACGCTCACCAATGTCCCATCCTTTGCGTGTGATCTGGACGCTTCGCTCGAGGTGCCGGGCCTCGGGGTGATGCGTGCTGACACTGCCTATGGAGGCGACAGCTTCGTGATGGTGGATGCCGCCGATCTCGACATCGAGCTGGAACCCGGCAACGCCCGTCGTCTCGCCGAGGTCGGAGTTCGGATCACCGCTGCCGCCAATGAGCAGCTTGGGTTTCACCATCCAAGCAACCCGGACTGGCGCCACGTCTCCTTCTGCCAGATCGCCGGACCTGTGGCTCGGACGGCCCAGGGGGTGGCATTGCGCAACGCCGTCGCGATCGAGCCCGGCAAGCTGGATCGGTGTCCCACCGGTACCGGAGTTGCCGCACGGCTGGCCGTGCTCCATGCACGGGGCGAGATGAAGCTCGGCGATCGGATCCAGGTGGAGTCCGTGATCGGCTCCGTATTCTCGGGTCGGATCGTCAGCGAGACCACCGTGGGGGAGCGGCCGGCGATCGTCCCGGCCATCACTGGACGAGCCTGGGTCACCGGTCGTCACGAGTACGTGCTGGACCCCACCGACCCGTGGCCGGAGGGTTATCGCCTCTCCGACACCTGGCCCTCGACGGCCTAATCCGGCAATCGTCGACTGGGTGACGCCGCTATCGAGGCAATTCCACGGCGAGGGCGCTGTGGGTTTTTGCCAAATCCTCCCGGTACTCACCCAGCATCGACGTGTTTGGTTGCGTATGTTTGACACGGTCCCCCCCGAAACGGGGCAGCGTCGTCCATGGAGGTATCGCATGCGACGTCTATCCGTCATCATGTTGCTGGCAGCGGGGCTGCTGGCGACATCCGTCCTTCCGGCGATCGCCGACCACGGAACCGAGCCGAGCGCCGGTCCCATCGCCGCCGCCGGCCACAGCCCGCAGCCTGCGACGTTCGACGTTCCTGACGGTCAGCGGGTGGTGAGCTCCGATCTCGCCTTTCAAGGAAAGCTCGCCTACCAGGGCAATTACAACGGCTTCCGAGTGATCGACATCTCGAATCCGCGCAACCCCCAGCTACTGGCCCATCCCGAATGCAACGGTGATCAGGGCGACATCGTTGTCTGGGATCACATCCTGGTGCGCAGCTGGAACACCAAGCGGAGCGAAGACCGCGCCTGTGGCGGCACCACGGTGCCGGCCGGTTGGGAAGGTGTGCACATCTGGGACATCTCGACCCCATCGGCCCCTGTGCTGGTTGGTGAGGTAGAGCTGCCCTGCGGCTCGCACACGGCAACGGCCGCCGGTGTGTACGACGGTGCCCTCATCGTGTACAGCAACAACTCGAGCAGCAGTGGCTGTGGCGTCGATCTCGATCTCGACGGCCAGAATGCCCTCGGCGACTTCATGGATGTGATCGCGGTGCCGCTGTCCGATCCGGGCGCTGCATCTCTGATTCATCGTGAGCCACTTGCCGGTCCGACCGATCCCTTGGTGCGCACCGGCTGTCACGATGCGGCAGCGATCCTCGGCAACGTCAACAAGGCGATATGCGCCAGTGCCGACACGATCAACGTCTGGGACATCACCGACCCGACCGATCCGGCGCCGCTGTTCACCATCACCGAGCCGGGTGTGGGTGACTCGGCCTCCAACGGCCGCTGGCATTCTGCAGGCATCACCTGGGATGGACAGGTCATCGTCGGCGGTTGGGAGCCAGGAGGTGGCGGTGCCGGTGAGTGCGAAGCCACCGACCCGGACGTCGACAAGACGATGTTCTTCTACGACGCCAGCAACGGTGCCAAGCTCGGCGAGTGGGTGCTGCCCAATCCGCAGGGTGCGGACGAGAACTGCACCATCCACAACTACAACATCGTGCCGCTCCGAGCGGGACACTATGTCGTGGTGAGTGGCAACTACCAGGCGGGAACCTGGGTCACCGACTTCAGCAATCCTGCGGCTCCGGTGGTCTTGGCCTACAGCGATCCCGTATCGCTCGGTCCAGGCAACTTCTGCGGCGGGTTCTGCCAGATCGGTGGTTCGTGGTCGTCCTACTGGTACAACGGGTTCATCTACGAGTCGGACATCACCCGTGGTCTGAACGTGTTCCGCTTCGGCGGACTCGACGGGGCCAAGCGGCTCGACCGGCTCAACCCACAGACGCAGGAGTTCACTGCGAAGTAGACACCCG
This sequence comes from Acidimicrobiia bacterium, assembly GCA_041608535.1. Lineage (GTDB taxonomy): Bacteria > Actinomycetota > Acidimicrobiia > Spongiisociales > UBA5794 > JBFISM01. Next base: position 3,163 of record JBFISM010000016.1, on the reverse strand, counting down.
TACGACGATTGCGAGGGCCCCGGTCGAACGGCCGGGGCCCTCGCTGCGTCAGGTCGCCGAGGAGTTGCGGCGGCGCAATACCACCGCCATCCCGGCGAGTTGCGCAGCGATGACGAACCCCAGCACCAGGTAGAGCGGGATGCGGTGGGCTGCGATCCGTTGCTCCACACGGTGGTAGAGCAATGCATGCACGGCCACGGCGATGACGAGCACATAGGCGGAACGCTGCAACCACTTCCAGGTGCGCCCGCCGAGCCGGCGTAGTGCCTCGTCGCGCGACAACCACAGCAACATCGCCACGATCGCCACCTGCAGCAGTCCCAACCAGTTGGCCAGACCGCGCGCGCCACCCACCAGTTCGAGTGGTGACAGCTCCAGCCAGTTGGACCACAGCCGGGTCGCCCGGGCATGAACGAACACCGCCAGCGAGACGTGCAACAAGGCCACTCCTCCGGCCCAGATGCCCAGGGTGCGGCGCCACGGCAGGTGGGTCGTGGGCCGGCCGCCCCGAAGGACCCGCAGCGGCCCGACGAGGAGAGTGGCGGCAAGGATCAGCACGGCGGTGTCGGCAGCCGACACACTGAGCCGCCACAGCCACGATGCCGCCTTGGGTTCGTCGACATCCACCCAGCGTTCTGGCGTCACTCCCGTGAGCACCACGATCGCCGCGAGAACGGAGACCACCGTCGCACCGACGACGAGATTCCGCCGCGTGGCCGCAGTCACCGGCAAACGTCTTCGAACCGTGAATGACTCATTCGGGACCAGGATCGGGGAAGTCGTCCGGCCAGGCCTCGAGCATCGTTCGCAGGTAATCCGCCACCTTTGCCGGGTCGAGGCGCAGAGATCTCTGGATCTTGTCAACTTCGTCCTGTGGCTCTATGTCGATGCGGAGCGAGTCGGTGAATCGGTTGAACATCGCAAAGAATCCACTCATCAGGGTCAGCTCCACGAGTTCCGCCTCGTTGAAGTGCTCGGCAACGTGCGTGAATACGTCGTCTCGGCTGCGGGCTGTGTTGAGCGTGACGTGCTCGGCCCACAGCACCGCCGCCTTCTCCCGATCGTCGAGAACATCCGATTCCATGTAGGTGTCGGAGCCGATGGCTTCGATCTGCTCCTGGGTGATGCCGGCCGCTTGACCAAGCGACGTGTTGTGCGCCGTTCAATAGGCGCACCCGTTGAGGTGGCTCGTCTTGATGACGACCATCTCCTTGAGCTTGGTGGGCAGCACGCTGCCCGCGCCTTGCCGCTGCAACACGGCGTTGAAGGGAACGAGCGTCTTGGCGACGTGCGGGGCGTGAGCCATCACGCGATACGAGTTGGGCACCCGGCCGAGCATTGCCGCGACGGCGTCGAACAAGATGGCGACATCGCCGCTTGCGTCATTCGGGTCGATCATGTCGATGCGGCTCATCACAGCCTCCATGTCGGGCGCACCGCAGGGTATACCTCCACCCCCACCGGCACGCGACGGTGCGCGGGCGGAGCCGGGATCGGGCTCAAGTACGCTCGGGCATGGACACAAGCTCGACCATGCACCACGGCTCTACTCACGCCCATGTCCCCACGCACCACTCGAGTGATGCGGGCGGGGGCAATGGTCACGACAGACACGAAGGGCACAGCCCGGAGATGTTTCGCGACCGGCTCTGGATCAGCTTGCTGCTGACGGTGCCGATCCTCTATTTCTCCGAGCAGATCCAGGAGTGGTTCGGTTTCACGGCGGTCGAATTCACCGGAAGTGCGTGGGTGAGCCCCATCCTCTCCACGATCCTCTTCGGGTACGCCGGGACGGTGTTTCTCCAAGGCGGGCTGCGGGAGCTACGCGCTCGTGAGCCCGGCATGATGACCCTGATCTCCATCGCCATCTCGGTGGCCTACTTCTACAGCTTGGCGGTGTCACTCGGTCTCGACGGGGAGCCGTTCTACTGGGAGCTGGCCACACTGCTCGACGTCATGCTCCTGGGGCACTGGATCGAGATGCGTTCCGTGCAGTCCGCCTCCCGGGCCTTGGAGCACCTCGCCGCCATGGTGCCCGACATTGCCCACAGGGTGGCGGAGGATGGCTCGATAGAGGACGTTGCGGTGTCGTCGCTCACCGACGGCACTCGCATCCTCATCCGGCCCGGTGAGCAAGTACCCGCCGACGGGCGCATCGTCGACGGCGCCTCGACGATGAACGAGGCCTTCCTCACCGGCGAGTCGCGACCTGTGCCCAAGGCGCTCGACGACGAGGTGGTGGCAGGCGCCGTCAACGGCGAAGGGGCGCTCACCGTCGAAGTCACCCGCACGGGAGACCACACCACGCTCAGCCAGATCATGCGGCTCGTCGAGGAGGCACAGGCTTCGCGCGGCCGGTTTCAGGTGCTCGCCGACCGGGCGGCGTTCTGGCTCACCGTCATTGCCGTCGGAGTTGCCGTGCCGACGTTCGTCGTGTGGGCCGTGGTCGGAAGCGCCGGCATCACCTTTGCAGTGGCGCGTGCGGTCACGGTGCTCGTGATCGCCTGCCCGCATGCCCTGGGCCTGGCGATACCCCTCGTCAACATGAATGCGACCGGGATCTCGGCACGCAATGGGATTCTCGTCCGCAACCGGGAGGCGTTCGAGCGAGGCCGCAACATCGAGTTCGTCGCCCTCGACAAGACCGGGACGTTGACGGAGGGACGGTTCGTTGTGTCCAGTATCGCCTCGGATCTCGACGAACGAGAGTTGCTGTCGCTGGCCGCCGCGCTGGAGCGGTCTTCGGAGCATCCGCTGGCAGCGGCGATCGTGGCCGCTGCGGAGGAGGCGGGGGTGCCGGCCTCGGCAGCGGAGGCCGTGACGGCGGTGCCGGGCAACGGTATCGAGGGCAAGGTCGACGGCCGTCTGCTCCGCGTGGGGCGTCCGGAGTGGATGACCGACCTCGGTCTCGAACCGGGAGAAACAGTGCGGCGTGGTCTCGACGTGGCCGACCAACGTGGTGAGTCGGCGGTGGTCGTGATGGCGGACACCACAGTGCTCGGCGTGGTCGCGATGGCCGACAAGGTGCGGGAGACCGCACGGTCCACCATCGCACAGTTTGCGGAGATGGGGGTGACACCGGTGATGATCACCGGTGATGCCGTGGCCGTAGCCGAGACCGTGGCGAACGAGCTCGGGATCGAACGGTTCCACGCCAGGGTCT